>JBAVYC010001095.1:0-3033 GCA_049698595.1 Desulfobacterales bacterium
GAGTCTAACACCGGACCTGACAAAAAAAGCCCCGAGATTTTTCTCGCGGCCTTCTAAAAATTTAAAAACCCCGAGTGGCGATTAAGTCCACCCGGGGTATTATTTAGCTAAGTCTTAGCGCTAACCAACCGGATGGACGCTTCTAAAGCTAAAAAAGAAGCGTCCGAGACTAAAAAATCCTTTTATGGTGTAAATCATTTTCATGCGAAGATCCCCATTGACAATTAAATCGACAATACATAGGTTGTTTGCTTACTGTCAATAGTTTTTTGGAATGGCGTTTAGAGATTCAGAATTCAAGGGGTTTGATCCAGGAGTTGGAAAAGAGCTTGACACGCACGAACCAATTCTATATTCTCACTCCCTCAGATAATAAAAAGGATCACAAAGTGGTGCATAGGTTTTCAGACAATTTTGCTTATTATTATCGGTATTATTTTTATATTACCGTTCTGTCTGGGGTGCGCTGAAAAAATATAGAATATCCAACAAGCATTCTAAACCGTGGGCAGAACAAAAAGCTCACGGTTTTTTTGTTTTTATAATGATGGCGTCAATTTTATTCAGAGGTAAAAAAATGAAACCAACAGATGATTTACGCGTTAAAGGCTATCGACCGCTCATGGAACCGAGTATGATGAAGCGAAAGTTGGCGATAAGCCCGGCGGCGCATGATACCGTTTTTTCCGGAAGAAACGCTATCGACAGGATATTGCGTAAGGAAGATAAACGGCTACTGGTGATTGTCGGTCCATGCTCCATTCACGATGAAATAGCCGCCTACGAATATGCCGAGAAACTACAAAAACTTCGTGATCAAGTGAGCGAAGCGCTAATTGTCATCATGCGGGTCTACTTTGAAAAACCCCGGACTAGCTTAGGATGGAAAGGTTTGATAAATGATCCACAGCTGGACGGGACCTGTGATATCGTGGAGGGTCTGCAAAAAGCGCGCAGCATATTGCTTCAAATTAATGAAATCGGTGTTCCCGCCGCCACCGAATTTCTTGAAACCGTCACGCCCCAGTATGTCGCAGATTTAGTCAGCTGGGCCTGTATCGGCGCCAGAACGACGGAATCCCAAACCCACCGCGAAATGGCAAGCGGACTGTCCATGGCCGTAGGATTCAAGAACGGAACCGACGGTAATATGTCTTCGGCCATAAACGCGATTGTGGCAGCCAAAACAGGGCAAAGTTTCCTGGGCATAGATCAGAACGGCCGCACCTGTGTTGTCCAGACCAACGGGAATCCTCTGGCCCACATCGTTTTGCGTGGTGGCCCCCGACCCAATTATGATGCCATCAGTATTGAACAAGCTCGTTTGACTCTGATAGAAAAAAAACTGCCCGAAGCAATCATGGTGGACTGCTCGCACGGCAATTCAATGAAAAAATACCAGGGTCAGGCGATCGTCATGAGAAGTGTTATCGATCAGTATATCGCCGGCAATGATGCCTTGATCGGTTTTATGCTGGAAAGTAATCTATTCGAAGGCAACCAGAAATTCCGCGGAGATCTGAAAAGCCTCCAATACGGGGTGTCGATTACGGATGAATGCATTTCATGGAAGACTACCGAACGGTTGCTGTTATCGGCCGCCGAAAAGTTGGTAAACTCTGCTAACCGGGGCAGTTCGGACAGATGGGTGAACGCCTTATGAAAGTCGTCAACGTAAAAAGCCATCCGCGTGATTCCGTGATCATGATCGGTGAGAGGCTCGCTAATCTGAGAAAATACCTACCGGTTGAAACACCGATAATCATCACCGATGCCAACGTGTTGGAGTGCTGGGGCAACCATTTCCCGCCTGGTGATGTCATTACCATCGGAAGCGGCGAAAAGATAAAAACATTCGACACCGTCCGTTATATCTATGAACAATTGTTGAAACTTGAGGCGGATCGCTCTTCTTTTATCGTCGGTATCGGCGGCGGGGTCGTTTGTGACATTGCCGGATTTGTGGCCTCAACCTATATGCGCGGTCTGCGCTTCGGGTTTGTGTCCAGCACCCTGCTTGCGCAAGTTGACGCGAGTGTGGGCGGCAAAAACGGATTCAATATCGGTGGCTACAAAAATATTGTCGGTGTTTTTAACCAGCCCGAATTTGTCATATGCGATCTCGATCTTTTAAAAACGGTCCCCCAAAAGGAAATATTGAGTGGTTTTGCCGAAATTATTAAACACGGCGCGATTGCCGATAAAAACCTATTTAACTACCTCGCAGAAAACCGTGACAGCGCCCTGGCGCTGGATTTTCCTGTCATCGAAAAACTTGTCCACGATTCGGTCATCATCAAATCCAGGATCGTCAATCAAGATGAAACCGAAAAAGGAGAGCGGCGCAAACTTAATTTCGGACATACCTTCGGCCATGCAATTGAGAAAACCACAAAAGTCAGGCATGGTGAAGCTGTCAGTGCCGGGATGGTCATCGCATCCGAGCTGGCTGTGAAGAAGGAAACACTTTCACTAAAAGACGCGAACCGAATTTCCGATTTGCTCGACCAATATGGACTTCCCGTCCGGCTTGAGTTTGACTGCAATGAGGTGCTCGAAACCCTGAGGATGGATAAAAAGAGGGCCGGGGACCTCATTTATTTTATATTGCTCAGTGAAATCGGCCATGCCTATATTGAGGAGATCGCAATTCAGGAATTGGAAGAGTTGATTCGTTGATCGTGCAGATTTGGTAGGATGGGTCGATTGGGTCGATTGAGCTGATCGAAGGTTCGATCCGATGCTCGGCTGGCATCTCCAAAATTTACCGTGATAAGTCTGAAATTTGAGTTGGATCATATTTTAAGGCAACTCGCCGCAGGCGAAAAGAAATTCTAAAGGTCTGCGTCAGTCCGCGTGTGTCTGCGGTTAAAAACAAAAAAAGAGATTAAATTAACCGCAGACCGACGCAGATAGACGCAGACAACTTATTCTACCAATCAACTATGTACGAATGTTGGACCGACCATGGATAAATCAATCCGGAAAGCCAATCAAAAAGACAACTTCGGGGCGGATATCGCAGCCTTGCGG
>JBAVYC010001096.1:0-2204 GCA_049698595.1 Desulfobacterales bacterium
TCCCAGTGCGCTGAGCAGCAGATTCATGCGGGGTGCGTTTCTCAATGGCCGATAAGCAAATCGCTCTGCCATTATTCCCACCAGGCCGGAGACGGCCATGGCAACAATGATCATGAGCGCGATGACCGTCACGGCGTTTACCAGTAATTCATTGCCCCGGGTTAGCAGATGAAGGACCCACCAGCCGGTAAACCCACCGATCATATAGACTTCACCATGGGCAAAATTGAGCATACCCAAAATGCCATAAACCATGGTGTAGCCGATGGCGATCAAGGCATAGACACCGCCCAGGGTCAGGCCGTTGACGAGCTGTTGGGGTAATTGTTCGAGGTATATGTCCAAACCCTACTTTCCGGTCATTACAGCAACCTGTTTAAAGTCGTTGCCCTTGACCTGAAAAAAGTAGGTTGCCCCACCTTCCAGGTCTCCTTTTTGGTCAAAGCTTACCGGAAAGCCCAAAATGCCATTGTAGCCTTTTATTTTATGTAAATATTCCACAACTTCTTGGCGGGAAATATCCCCGTCGGCAGCAGCCTGATCGATGGCTGTCAGCAAAATATTCATGGCCTCGTAGGCTGGTGGTCCAAAGCCGCTTAGACTGCCATATGTGGTTTCGTACTTCTTGACATATTCGGCGGCGGCGGGAATGGCATATATATCAGGCCCAAAATGATAAACATAGGAGCCGTCGGCTGCCCCTTCGGCTGCCTGAATATAGTCTTTTTTGTCCCGAGCACCTTCCGAGCCGAAAAAGATGGTATCAATTCCCAATTCTTTTGTCTGGCGCACCCCGATGGCATTATCCGGGGCGGTCGTGGCGATAAAGAATATGACATCCGGTTTAAAGGCTTTGACCTTGGTCAATACCGCTGAATAGTCCTTGGCACCGCCGACGATGGTCTCCTGTTTGATATCCGTTATTCCTAATTTTTTGAGACCTTTGATTGTCTCCTTGGATAAATTTTCGCTGTAGGCTACTTTTTCATTTATGATGGCCACCCGGCTGGCCCCGAGTCTTTTTTTAATAAACAGGGCGCAATTCCAACCATGGGCATCGTTGCGGGCATTAACTCTAAAAAAGTGTTTGTAACCTTGTTCGGTGAGATTGGGCTTGGAAGCCGCGGTGGTGATAGTGGCCAGATCAGCCGCACCGTAAATTTTCAAGGTGGCCTGGGCAATGTGGCTCATGGGGGGACCGACGACGCCATACATGAGTTCGTCGGCCACAAATTTATGGGCAACATTGACGCCCTGAGCCGGATCCATGGCATCATCCCCCATAATTTGTTCAATCTTGACACCTTGAATGCCCCCCTTGGCATTCCATTCATCGACGGCGATTTGGGCCGAGTTGTAAATTTCGGCACATGGGGCAGCAGCATCCCCGGTAAACGCGCCGGCATTACCGACATGAATGCCTTTTTTGACGTCGGCGCTGTATCCAAATCCCACGAAACACAATACTAAGAGTAATGCTACGATAATAGTGATCGGCTTTCTCATTTTGCCCTCCTTAAGTTCGGTTTTATGTGTTGGCCTGTGTCCTTTTTCCCCCTTCATAACTTTCAATTCCAATTCAAATATACCAGCAGCTGACTAAAGTCAATGACCGCAAGTAAAGGAACACCATAACAAATTGTTTCAAATCCAGATGGATATGGTGTATAAGAAACCCTTTACCATCACTATTAGTTGGGAAAAGGATAATTATGGCATGTATAAACTGAAGGTCACCGCGGAAAGAATTGACGGATATTGCAACCAGCCCATATTGGTGGGAGACAGTTTTATACTGGACGGCGGCAAGATTATGATTCCGGAGGGCAAGCACATTTGTATGTGGGCCCTGCAGAGCATGATGCCCATTTTTCCTCTGCTGCAGCGGGTTAAACCTGAAAAAGGGGACTGGACCGGCAAGTCCGGCCAGTTATTTGTCTGCCCGGATCCCAAAGGTAAAGTCCATTACCGGATCGAAAGGATTGAGGAATCATGATAACGCTTGAGCTTGCCAAATGTTCCGGCTGCAGTCGTTGCGAGGTGAACTGTTCTTTTTTTCATTCCGGTAAAATCGGACGCAGCGGGGCCCGGATTAAAGTTGTTAAAATTGAAGAGATCGGAATAGATTATCCGGTGGTCTGCCAACAGTGCCAGGAGCGCTATTGCACCAAATGTCCCGAAAAAGCCATCGAAATTGGCGCCCT
>JBAVYC010001097.1:0-4942 GCA_049698595.1 Desulfobacterales bacterium
AATGAAGAGTTGGAAACACTTTTCTCAAAATCTTTTGAACTCTCGTTGATACGAATGTTTCCTTACACGACAGCATATTTGTCATCAGATCTTTCGGATTCACAACGCGATGAACTTCAGAAAATATCTCCGACTCAGATATTTAAATAGAACTTGCAGCACAAAAAACACTGAGTTTTTTCGATCCGGGACTTGTATATCCCATGAACCCAATATTCCATCATTCCAATGTTCCAATATTCCATTTGTGAACGAAGGGAACTAACTTTTATTATGCTGGATGTTGCTGTTGCCTATAATCGCTATCAGTTTTTAGGGGAGGAATTTCTAACCTGGCTGTGGTATGTGATCGAAAAAGATCAAAACCTGATTAAAAATTTTGATAATGACTTTGTCGCCCTGGAAATCGGAAATCGTATTGTATTTGAAAACCGACGAAAAGAATCCGGCGAGCGCATTACCATTAAGGGAGATGGGGCCAGTTTAGAGGAGGGTATACTAGCCTTAAAAAAAGGTGCCCTGGTCTCTGAACTCAATGTCGTGTACAAGTCGGCTGAATTGACCTGGCAGTTTACCCTCAAAGGTGAAAGTTTGAATTTCAGTAGTTTAAATATTCCGAATACCGGCTTGCCGGAATCCGATGAAGATCTTGAGGGGTTTGTCCTCGAAAAAATATTTCTTTATGATAAGATACTGAAACTTTTAGAAAATATTTTTAAGCAGTTTGTCAAATTAAGATTGTCGAATAGATGGCAAAATACCATGGTACCAAAAATCAGAAACTGGATAGAGTCGGCATAAAAAATATTTTTAAATAGACATTTTTATTGTTAACAAAGCATTCATATTTTGTTGATAACTTCACTATTTTAAACATTTTTTTTTTCACTGTTGATATCATACGTCTTTTCAATATCGTACTGTTGATGTTGTAAACATTCATTTAATTCTAAATCTATATTATTTCAGAATATTAGAAAGTTATTAGACTTATGAACAACACATCCTTATCTTTATTAATTATTTATTAAATAATATTTATTAAGGAAATGGAATATGAAAGCGACCATAAATAAAAATGATATATTGCCTGTGCTTTCAAGAATTCAGGGATTGGCTGGACGTAAAACAAATCTTGCCATCACCACCAGCATTTTAATTCAAACGGAAGAATCCGGTATATCCATCGCTGCAACCGATCTCGAAACCGGTTTTGAAGGCTTTTATCCTGCAAAAATTGATGCTCAGGGTGTCATTGCCATTAATGCCAGGAAATTATACGAGATCGTCAGAGATTTTCCCAGCGAGGATATTTATATCAATGAAATTGAAAACCATTGGATTGAAATCGGAAATCAGACGGTGGAATATCACATCGTTGGGCTGAATCCGGACGATTTTCCCGAGATTCCCAAAATAGAAGATGTCGAGTTTTTTGAAATAAATTCGGCTGCCTTTGGTAAAATGATCGATAAAACCGCCATTATCACGGGTTCATCCGATGATAACAGAGCCCATATTGTCGGAATATTTGCTGAACGAATTCAGGCGGAAAAGGAAAAAGTATTCAGACTGGTTTCAACTGATGGCAGCCGACTCTCAAAGGCGGATTTCGTATTTAACAAAGACTTTGAGCTGCCGCCTGGGCCCAATATGTTGATACCCAAAAAAGGCCTCACGGAAGTGGCTAAATTTCTCGATAACGAAGGTTCGGTAAAACTTGGGTTTAAAGACAATAATTTTATTGTAAAAAAAGAGAGAGAGACCCTGATTATTCGACTACTTGAAGGAGATTTTCCGCAGTATGGCGATATTGTTGTAAAAACCGCCGGGCATGACATTCCACTGGATCGCCAATTATTTTTAATGACGCTGAAGCGGATGTCCATTTTGTCATCTGAAGAATACAAAGGGGTTATATTTCATTTCAATACGGATAAATTATTAATAAATTCCACCAACCCCGACATTGGGGAATCTAAGGAAGACATGGATATCAGCTATAAAGGAGATCCGGTGGAGGTGATGTACAACCCTAAGTTTTTTATCGATACATTGGGTGTCATCGAAGATGATAACATTATATTGAACATCATAGATGAAGAAAAACCCTGTAAAATAGAGGGTGAAAACGACAAATCTTTTTTAAGCGTAATAATGCCGATGAGAATATGAAAGAAGAAAATAATACAAATAATTATACTGAAGACAATATTAAAGTGCTTGAAGGACTGGAAGCCGTTCGTAAGCGACCATCAATGTATATTGGGAACGTTGATATTGCCGGACTTCACCACCTGGTTTACGAAGTTGTGGATAACAGCATCGATGAGGCCATGGCAGGCTATTGCAGCCAGATCGAGGTGGTCGTTCACACGGATAACAGTGTCAGTGTGACGGATAACGGGCGTGGAATTCCGGTAGGTATCCACAAAAAGGAAAAGATACCGGCGGTTGAAGTGGTTATGACAAAACTTCATGCCGGTGGAAAATTTGACGACCATTCTTATAAAGTTTCCGGCGGGCTGCATGGCGTCGGCGTTTCGGTGGTCAATGCGCTTGCCAGTTTATTGGAAGTCGAAATTTATTCGGGGGGCAAAATTCATTCCCAGTCCTATGAAAGAGGTATAAAAGCCAGTGAGTTAAAGGTAACCGGCAATACCAGTAAACAGGGTACCAAGGTTCATTTTATTCCAGATGCCCAAATTTTTACCACCACTGAATTCAGCTATGAGATTCTTGTACGCCGGCTGCGGGAACTGGCTTATTTAAATAAGGGTGTCAAGATAACCATCGAGGATGAGCGTTCGGATGCCAAGGAAGAATTTCTTTTTGAAGGCGGTATCAAACAATTTGTGGAATACATTAACAGGAGACATACGGCCCTGCATGAACCCATATTCATGGAAGGCGTTAAAAATGAGGTGCAGTTGGAAGTTGCGATCCAATATAATGATACCTATAACGAAAAGCTATTTTCTTTCGCCAATAATATTAATACGGTTGAGGGTGGATTTCACTTAATCGGATTTAAGGCGGGTATCACCCGCACCATCAATCAATACGCCAGCAATGGTAATTTACCGAAAAATTTAAAAGAAAAAATTACCGGTGATGATGTTCGTGAAGGGCTCACCGCCATTATCAGCGTGCGATTAAAGCAACCGCAATTTGAAGGACAGACCAAAACAAAGCTCGGAAATAGTGAAGTCAAAGGATTGGTGGAATCTCTGGTCAATGAAAAGTTAAGCCAATTTTTTGGAGAAAATCCTGCCGTTGCCCGAAAAATTATTGCCAAAGGTGTGGATGCCGCCCGGGCGCGGGATGCCGCCAAACGGGCGCGGGATATTGCTAGGAGTAAAGGTTCCCTGATCGATGCCACCCTGCCGGGCAAACTGGCCGAATGTCAGGTTTCCGATCCGGCCTTGCGCGAAATATTTATCGTCGAGGGTGATTCCGCCGGCGGATCGGCCAAACAGGGACGGGATCGAAAATTTCAGGCCATCCTGCCGTTGAAGGGCAAAATTTTAAATGTTGAAAAAGCACGTTTTGATAAAATTCTGCGCAGTGAAGAAATAAGAAATATAATTACTGCGCTTGGAACCGGCGTTGGCAAAGAAGAATATGATATTGAAAAAATCAGATACCACAAAGTCATTATTATGACCGATGCCGATGTTGACGGATCCCATATCCGGACCCTTCTTTTAACTTTTTTTTACCGTCAGATGCAGGAAATTGTGCAAAAAGGCTATCTCTACATTGCGCAGCCGCCGTTGTTTAAGGTGGGCAAGGGAAAAAGTGAAAAATATTTAAAAGATGAGGTCGATTATAATGAATGGATACTAAAAAAAATATGTGACCAAAAAGAAATAACCGCCGGTCAGGATGAAATTAAGTTGTCGGGACACCGGCTCTACCTTTTTATATGTGATCTATCCGAGTATTTTTCACACAGCGAAAAATTGACGAAACGAGGCATCCCGCCCCAGCTGGTGGAGCTTTTAATACATCAGGGTGTTGAAGACAAAAATTTTTTACAAGACCAGAACAGGATGTCTGCTTTAAGAAACCTGTTGATACAAAAAGGGTATCGAGTCGAAGATCTGAGCTGGAGTGAAGAGCGCGGTATCTATGAATTGATGGTTACGGGCTATGACGGCACAGAGGATAAAGAAATCATCAGCAGTCCGATAGCCGAATCCTTTGCTCCCATAAAAATAGGCCGGGGTCTGATTTACTCCAATAATTATCAAAAATGTCTGCTGACCGGGAAAAACATAAAAAAATATGACCTTCCACCTTTTAATATTTTTATCAAAGATAATGAAGAACCGGCCGGTTCAGTACAGGATAAAAAGGAATTGCTGGAATTACTGTTCAAAGAAGGCAAAAAAGGTATTAATGTTCAACGTTACAAAGGCCTTGGAGAAATGAACCCCGACCAGTTGTGGAATACCACCATGAATCCGGAAAAAAGAACCCTGCTCCAGGTGAAAATTGAAGATATGGTGGATACCGATGAAATATTCACGATTTTGATGGGGGAGGAGGTTGAACCCCGCAGAGAATTTATTCAGAATAATGCCCTTGAAGTGAGCGTTTTGGATATATAGGCGTGTTACGGGTTACGCGTTGCGGGTAGGTTTTGTTAATTGAGTTGACAGGGTCGAATAAGTTGATTGAGTGAAAATAAAACGATGAAAATCCATCAAATAAAAGCCAGGGATTTACCGGATCTGTGGTTTCAAGCTGTCAATGACATTCTCGACCATGGTGAACGATTTGTGATTGATCGCGGCTCCTATGCCGGTCAAACCCGTCTCGAATACGATTATTTTATGGGGCATGTGAATTATCCCGCCACCGTCCCGCTGATACCGGACATTCCGCCTGGCTGCGGCATCCCCAATCCTGTGGAGCATGACTATATTTACGGCGG
>JBAVYC010001098.1:0-1699 GCA_049698595.1 Desulfobacterales bacterium
CCCATATTTCATAAGCGACCTCTTCATGTCTCTTTATACAAGCATCATCCAGATAGCTTAACTTGACTTTGCCCTGTTTGACCAAATCATCAACTTTCTGCATTTCTTGCATGTAAATGTCGTTAAGCGCATCAAAATAATCCTTGGCCGCATCCGCCAGCGCTTTTTTCAGATCATCCGGCAGTGAGTCCCATTTTTTCTTGTTAACCAATATATGCCCGGGAACCACGTCATTACCTCCACCCATAATTCGGTAAGGGGCCACCTCATATAGTTTCATGCCGGTGATGGCGCTGACATCCCACTGAGTTGTATCAATAACCCCCTTGCTTAATGCCATATAGGCCTCACCACCATCGACATTGGTCCCCGCCGCACCAATGTTATTATAAAAATCCGTCCATGCTCCCTCGGCCCGCATTTTTTTTCCCTGCATATCCGCACATGTTTCGATGGGCACTTTGGCCAGAGTAAAAAGCTCGCCGTAGGAGTGCATATCAAGCCAGTAGACACCCTGTTTAGCATATTCTTGGCGCAGAAGGTCTGCAAAGCCACTGTTGAGGAAAAAATTACGTACGATCTCGGAATTCTCCTTGACCGTCCTTCCCTGCGGCATAGCCCACATTAACGGCAGGCCGAACTCTATTTCACCAATGGGTGTGGTTCCGCCCCAATAGGCGCCGATGCAATGGAGCATATCTAGCGTCCCTTTCTTGGTGGCCTCAAGAGTCTGTTCGCCTGGGACTATTTCCGGTGCAGCGAAAACCTGGATCTTTATTTGTCCATTACTCCTTTTTGCTGCTGAGGCCGCAAACGTTTCTAAGGTTTGCATGGAGATGTCTGCGCGCGGCCACGCAGATTGTGTCTTCATTCTATATACCTTTTCAGCGGCGGTAACCGTTGAAGTGCCGAGTGATAATACTGTGATCAAAACAACAACCAGCATGACGGATCTCAATAGAAAATACTTTTTCACTTTTAAGCCCTCCTTTTTTGTTGAGTTTTATTGAATTCAAATCAGTTAACCTTTTGCGCTATCACCTCCTTTACAACATTGGATGTTAGAAACTTAAAAAACTGATTTGTATCCAGTATTTTGAACCAGGTTTAGTATATAATAGACAGTTATGTCAACCTGGAATTGCCGTCAGAGTGGATTGCCGCCTAAGTTTTTATTACCACAAGATTCTCAGGTCGCGCCAGGATTCAACATCGGACCTAGTAAAAATATATCTAACATTATGAAATCACTATAGATAAACCCATAGAGGGCATTAAATAAAGGCATCACCGCTTTCATCAAAAACAATTTTACCGCCCACGATGGTCATCAAAACGGGAATTTCACCGATCTCATGCGGATCCACATTAAGTATATCGTCTCCAATGATGCAGAAGTCGGCAAATTTCCCCGTCTCAATGGAGCCCTTGACACTTTCCATGTGATCCTGCCAGGCGCCATTGATGGTGTACGTGCGAATTGCTTCTTCGACGGTGAGGCACTCTTCCGGGCCGCTCACTTTTCCGGAAACCAGGCCTTCCCTTAATACCGCGGCCTGCACACCCAACCTCCAGTTGGGATAAGTAACCGGGGCATCGGAACTGCTCGTCAGGTTGGCACCGGCATTCAGGACCGTCCGGGTGGGCCATTCATAGGCAGCTCTCTTTTCACCGACAACGGTAGTCTCAAAGTCGGAAA
>JBAVYC010001099.1:0-5071 GCA_049698595.1 Desulfobacterales bacterium
ACACTTTGGAAAGAGATTCCTTTGAATCTGCCATTCCCCTCTTGACTCAGCTGGATGGGATTACTTTTATCAGTAAAGATTCTATCGACCCGCGGCTGGTGCCGGACAGCTTTCATTCAGCAACCCAAATTTCCGCCTTTCCGGTTTATCACGAAAACCAACTTATAGGTGCCTTGCTGGTTGCCTGCCCTGGCAATTGTAAATGTGATATTAAAGAGTTAGAGGTGATTCATCTGATATTGAATCATTCATCCGGTGCAATCAAACGTGCGCTTTCCCATGAAGAAAAAATGTACGATCTCCAGACCTGCCTAAATGTCACCACAGAATATTGCGGGATTGTAGGTAAAGACCCCCAGATGCAAGCCATTTATAAACTCATTGAAGATATCGCCCCAACGGACACCACCGTTTTGATTCAGGGTGAGAGCGGCACCGGAAAGGAATTGGTGGCCAACGCCATCCATAAAAACAGCTTCCGCAATGGCAAGCCTTTTGTCGTCATTAATTGTTCGGCCTATCCGGCCACTTTGCTGGAAAGTGAGCTTTTCGGTCACGAAAAAGGAGCTTTCACCGGTGCTGTTCGCCAAAAGGCCGGAAGATTCGAACAGGCTCACGGAGGGACCGTTTTTCTGGATGAAATTGGCGAAATATCCCCTTCTGCCCAGATCAAACTGCTGCGGGTACTTCAAACTCAGAAATTTGAACGCGTGGGTGGGGAAAACACCCTGACCGTCGACGTGCGCATCCTTGCGGCTACCAACAAGGACCTTCTGCAGGAAGTCAAAAGTGGACATTTCCGCGAGGATCTTTATTACCGTTTGAATGTCATTCCCCTTCAATTGCCGCCGCTCAGTAAACGACGTAACGACATACCCTTGCAGGCCCGATTTTTTATGAAAAGGTATGCCATTGAGCAAGGCAAAGACGTTAAAGAGTTTAGTTCGGAGGCCATGCGACTGCTCCTTGACTATCCCTGGCCGGGGAATGTTCGCGAGCTTGAAAACAGCATTGAACACGCGGTTGTGCTGGCCAAAGGCAATCAAATAGAAGTTCCAGACCTTCCACCTGCGCTACATCATCCAACTGCACATGTAGCGATCGGCACCAAAAGAACGATAATGGATAACGAGGCCAAGCTGCTCAAAGAAACCCTGGATGAGTGCGGCTGGAACAAGAAGCAGGCCGCTCAGAAACTGGGTATCAGCCGTAATACGCTTTACCGAAAGTTGAAGAAATATCGGATCAATCCCCCCACGATTCATTAGCAAACCCCCTGACTTGAAATTAACCAGCAACACCCTCTTTTTTCCTGAACCAATGTGAAATAGATCTCTGAGTTGTTCCACCCATAAAATTTATGTTCCATATTGGCACACAGGTAACCATTTTTAATAATTATTAATTCTATCCATTCCAATTTGAGTGTGTCGGATCGTCACAGATTGTGATTGCAATCACCAGCTCCTTAATCGATACGGAATAACTCAACATCCTGATTTATTGAATTTTGGAAAAAAAATTAACTCACTTAATTTCAGCCTGTTAGAAGAAAAAAACGCTCGTATTCACTACTTTTTTAGTATGGTTTAAGGTTCCGAAACATCTGATCGGCACAGAATTTGCGTTGAATGTTCTAAATCCATCCCTGAAGTCACTGTTTTCAAATCAATAAATACGCCTAACTTTGGGATATGGGTCGAGAGGGGAGCCTGATTCCAGATGGAAAAAAAGGTTGCGGTGCTGGATATCGATAAAAAGCAATGCAAAAGCCTCTGTGCCTTGTTGACCGACCATCAGTATATGTCGACCCCGCTGACTTCTTTGACAAACATGGACCAATACCTTGAGGAAATCGATTGCAGAGCCATTATTCTGAATCTGGATACCATATCGGTTACCAATAAAATTTTCAAAGATTTAAAAAGAAAAAACCCTTTGGTCAACATCATCGCCTTTTCCGAGCGCCAGTATCATCCCGAACTGGAAGAGGCTTTAAGAGATTATATTTCTGTCTGTTTGGCAAAGCCGGTTGACCCGGATGAACTTTTTTACTGGCTGCGATGCGTTTTCAAAAACGGTGAAGAGATGAAAGCTTAGCCAAATCATATGAACCCGCTGCTGACCTCTTTCCTTTCAGGATATAGGCTAATTCATTATAGACCCTATTAAATAATAATTAAAATAGTTACCAAAATTCCAAACGATTGGTGGAGTTCAACTAAATTAAATAGCGAAACTATTACAACTATTTCAGCAAGCGAGGAGAAGCGAATGAATAAAAATAATCTATCAATAATTTTTATTCTGGTACTTCTGGTCATGACCATGGCGGCGTGCGGCAACGAACGACCGGTTGATATCGAGAAAATTACGTCCCAGCCTAAACAATACGTCGGTTCAGATACTTGCAAGATGTGCCATCTGGAGCACTACGACTCCTGGAAAATGACACTTCACAGTCGCATGCTGCAGGATGCCGAGAAGAATCAGGATGTCATCATCGTTCCCATCGACGAAAAACAGATCCGAGAGGATCTGGCCAGCCTGGGCGATGAACTCAAAGTGCCACCAGACCAAATCTACATTCCCAAAATAGATGAGATCAAGTACACGATCGGTAGCCAATGGACCCAGCGGTTTCTGGTGGAAAAGAACGGTGAATTTTACATTGCCCCACTTCAATACAATGCCGAGAATCATCGCTGGGTGACCTATCATGAAGAAGATTGGGACCAGCGCTCCTGGCTGTTGAAATGCGGCGGTTGCCACGCCACAGGTGTTGATCTTGAGAAAAAAAACTTCATCGAGCCGGGTGTCGGCTGTGAGGCCTGCCACGGCCAAGGTTCCTGGCATGCGGCCCTGCCCAAGACCGCTGTTTTTGAGAAACGTCAGACTATTATCAATCCGGCTAAATTGACCATGGGAGTGGCGGTGCAAATTTGTGCTTCCTGTCACAGCAAAGGACAGCCGCAAAATGAGAAAGAAGCCAGCTGGCCGGTGGGTTACAAACCGGGTCGATCGCTCGAAACCTATTATCGAACGCCCTATTTTGGTGACGGTAACATCAAGCAGGTGTATGCCGATCACTTCGCCAAGGGGCATCATCAGCAATACAACGACTGGCAAGTATCGCAACATTTCGACGAGGGTGTAACCTGCACCTCCTGCCATTATGTCCACCAGCTCGGTCTGCCGGCAACCGGGTCCCAAACGGTGGGAGCAGGATCCCAGCAGTGCTTTGAATGCCATCAGATCTTAAACAAGACGACCGGCCATGCAATACATTCCTTTGCCAATTGTATCGGCTGCCATATGCCGCGAATTGTAAAGTCCACCGAATCAGGCAAGAATCACAGCCACACGATGGTGGTCCTGGTGCCCAAAGATACGATTGACAACCCGGAACTGCCCAACTCGTGCATGAGTTGTCACAAACATAAAGATACGGATCTCAAAGAGCTTCAGGAGAAGGCTTTTCCCGGGTCCCTGGACGATTGGTAATTTCGCAGTGATGTTATGTATTAAAAATAGCTCAATTTACTTGCGTGTTATGCTGGCTTTAATGGTGCTGCTGCCAGGGGCGGCAGCCGCCCAGGAAGAAGTGGCTTCAGCCATTCGGCGCTATAAAGATCGTGAAGTCAGTTCCGGTTATTATGAGGAGTATGAAGTATTGCCGCGCCGCCAGCGTGCATTGGTCGGTATCCCTGGAGTGAAACCTGGTGTTTTCCCATATTCACCAGCCGCCGCCCGGGTGCGAATTCGCACCCGACTGGCAGATTCCCACCAGGGGATTAAGTTTTATCAAAACCTTCGCTGTCAATACTGCCACATTCATGAGACCAAAGATATCCACACCGTTCGTGCGAACCTCACGTGCCGACAGTGTCACGGCGGTGAGCCCATCGCCAGCATCGCGCATATCTGGTCTCCCCTGAATCCGATCCGCAGGCATGGGTATGTTTGTGCCAAATGCCATGAAGGCGCCTCCGCCTCTTTTGCCAGTTATATCATCCATGAGCCGAATCCCGCACTTGCCAGCACCTTCAAAAGCTTTCCGTGGTTGGCCTACGTCTTCTGGTTCATGGCCGTCCTGGCAGCGGGTACTTTTTTAGTCTTTCTACCGCACACGGCCATGTGGGGCATTCGAGAATTGTTCATTAAAAAGGAGAAACCAGAAGTTGAATCCGAAGACTAGCGTCCAGCGATTCAGTACGCTGCAGCAGCTGTTCCACTTGCTGCTCATTCTCACATTTCTCACCCAAGGGGCTACTGGACTGGCCCGCATGTTCATCGAACAGCCGTGGGGTCAAACTCTAGCGTGGGTTTTTGGAGGCTATGACGCCTGTCGATCAATCCACATCTATGTCGGAATTATCATGCTGTTCGGTTTCGGGCTGCATTGTCTCTATTTGCTTTTTGCTATCAACTGGCGAAATTTTCCCAACAGTCTGTTCGGACCGGATTCTTTGGTGCCGCGACCCAAGGATATTAAAGATTTTTTTCAGCATATCGGCTGGTTTTTCGGTATTGCAAAACCGCCACAATTCGATCGTTGGGGATACTGGGAAAAGTTCGATTACTGGGCCGTATTCTGGGGAATTCCCGTACTGGGGGTCACCGGACTGCTGCTGGCCTATCCGCTGACGGCGAGTCGAATTATTCCGGGATGGGGCCTGAACCTGGCCTTCTGGATCCACCGGATCGAGGCCATTTTGGCCATGTGCCATGTTTTTATCATTCACTTTTTTATCGGTCACCTGCGTCGGCATAATTTCCCCATGGATCGGGCCATGTTCGAGGGTAGCGCCGATCTGGAAACAACGCGTCACGAACGGCCTGCCTGGATGAAACGGCTGGAAACGGCTGGAAAAATAAATAACATCCTCGTGCCTGAGGCCGGTACCGGACGCCGTGTTGTTTACTACATCATCGGCTACCTGGCAGTGGCAAGCGGTGTTTTTTTACTCATCGGCGGCCTTGTCAACAGCCCCTACATCACATGGTAGCAACGCTGTGGCCAAAAGTGATTTTAAACAGAGAGTGACCCTCAGAAAGCTCACACCATTTG
>JBAVYC010001100.1:0-2721 GCA_049698595.1 Desulfobacterales bacterium
GGCTGAAACCGGGGTGGTGCCCGAGGATAATTCTGTTCAATCCGCTGAATTAAAAGCTTCCACCAAAAACAGCGAAAATCAAATCGAAAAAAAACAGGAAACTGCAAGCGCATCCCGGGTGACGGATGTATCGAAAGACAATCAGCTAAATCCGATAAAAACAGAGGATAAATCCCGCCCGGCACATCAAGATGCGGCCGAAACAGAAAGCCTGGCGCTTTTAGCCTCAGAACAAAGTCCGGAAATAAATAAGATCAAGCGTCCTGCTCTGACAGACTCAAAAAACGCATTGCATCAGAACCCACCGGGGTCTGCAGAATTGGATGTAGCGTCTGCCCCGGTCCACCAGACACCGGTTGCGCAGCTCCAAATGGCCAATAACATGCGTGTTACCAGAGCGGTCGCCTCCAGTGAGGTGATAAATAAAAATCCGGCGGGTCTTAGTGATTCCTTCCAATGGTCAACGGAGAAAGTCTACATTTGGACGATGATAGAATGCGATCAGCCGCCTTCTTCAATTCGGCACGTATACTACTTTAAGGGGCAAAAAGCTAACGATGTCGTATTGAAGGTCAAATCTCCTCAATGGCGAACCTGGAGTTATAAAACCCTTTTAGACAAGCGTTATATCGGCCCATGGCGAGTGGATATAACTTCAGATGAGGGGGATGTGCTTCAGAGTGTTTTTTTTGATGTCAATTAAGAGAGCATAAGACAACCTGGGTTTGCTGTTAAATCAGATGATACATTAGGTCGCTCCCGGGTTGGTGATAATCATGCTTTCTTTCACATGGTCACTTTTTAAAAGTGATCCCTCTTTTATTTCCCCAAAATTTTTGATTTTGCATTCAAGGTCCGCTAATCCATCTGAGGGGGTCGGGCCACAGTAAGTGACTGATAATTTGAGAAAAGAGCTAAAAATAGGGTCGATTATTGGGCTTAGCGCTATCATTTTGGGGGTAAAATGGGCGTTTTAAGAAATATGGAGGTTTGCTATTTAATTGGTTAAATCCCAATCGAATGTATTTTCATTACCCAAATTTTGCCAACCACCATAATCGGTCTGTCCTTCACGAAGATGATACTCATCTTCGCTTCCATGAACCTTACGGCCTTTTGCCCGTATCCCGAGGCGATCTTTGATTTGGTCAAGAAACGACTTATCTCCGACGGCAATGCTCTGTGTCCATTTGCTTTCCCGAACAAGCTTTGATTTTTTCAAAGTTTCTTCTATCCATTCTCGATGGGCTTCTTTCAAGTCAGCAAAATTTTCAATCTGCAGCAATGCCATAAGGTTTTTGAAATCAATTATGCCATATCATTGTCGGGGTCTCTGGATCTCATTATAGCCGCTATGAATCCATTCCTGCGGATGTTTTGATACGCCTGTGCGTCAGACAGGCCCAGGCAGAAAACGCCTTTTTGCGCGTGCCATTTAAGCATCCTTTCCTTAGAGGCCCGATTTTGGCCCCAAAATGAGCCGGCTAAGACCTAAAATGGCCTATTTTTGGGCCACTTGTTATGTAATGTCAACCTTTTAGCATGACCCCATTTCCATTAATTTGCTTCCGTCCTATTTCCATGACCAACCAAATCAGCATTAAAAAAATAGCGGCTGGAAACCGCTTTCACGCCGCTTAGAAATCGTGTGAAAGAATATACGGTTTGGGTCAGAAATTAATAGATTTTAAAGGCAGGAATAGCCTTGGGCTATCATCGCTGAGGCGGGTAAAACCGAACTGTTCGTAGAACCCTTTGGCGTTGTCGTTAATAGCATCCACAACCATGGTATAGATTGCGATTTGATCACTAACCGCTAACGTGCGTTTGATGGCATCGGCCAACAACAATTTTCCAACCCCTTGTCCCTGAGCAGCATTGCTAATCGCCAGTCTGCCGATTAGAGCGGCGGGCACTGGATGCTTAGGCAACTTCCGAGCAATCTTTTCAGGTAATTGATTCAGTTCAATGGATAAGATACTCAGGGTGTAGTAACCAATCACCACCTTCGGATTATCCGGCTTAGTCGCGACAAAAACACGACTGATGCGGCGTTTGATATCCTGCTTGGCTTGCTTTTTAAGGTAGCGATCCAGCGCTTCGACACCACACTGAAAGCCCGTCCTGTCATGGGTGGGTTTAAGCGGCTCTATAACCAGATTTTGAAAATCTGTCATCTGCTGACAACCCGCTGATCATGTTCTTCAAGAGCTGTGGTCAGTTTACGATTGAAACGTACCGGAGCGGCCAAAGCCTCGAAAAAGATCCTGGAATTTTTCGCGTTCAATGTCATAATCTCATGCTCCTGAACGGTTTTTTCGGCTTGCTCCAATGCACTGGTCAATATGAAATGACTAACAGTCTTACCTTCAAAACTGGCAGCACGCTCTATGAGGCTCTTTGCGCTGCTTTTCAGACGGAGGTTGATCCGTTCGTTTTTATTTTGAGTTGCTGCATCCATGGTTAATAATCCTTGAGTTTATTTTAATTATGCTCCAAGAGAAGTACGTCAAAAAGGTGCCTTTGTCAACAAAAATGATAAAATCGGCTGGAATATCGGATTTTAGATATAAGAAGACTGTCTTTGTGCTTAAAATTTTTTTCCAATGCGTCAAATACACAGTAGTCCATAAGAAAAACCTTATCATACGCCTCAAGCTCTCCTCGTTTATATGCCTAATATCGAGCTTCGGATTCGGCAATCCAATTTTTTTCGATATC
>JBAVYC010001101.1:0-7361 GCA_049698595.1 Desulfobacterales bacterium
GAAAATTGAGGTTTCAGGTTTCAGGTGTCGGGTGTCAGGGAAAGGGGCTGTCAGATACTGAAACCTGACACCCGACACCTGAAACCATGCACCCGTAAATTCGAACAAAAAGCATATGAAAAATGCAACTACAAAAAGTGCAAACTACTATTGGGTGCCAATGATCCGGATCTCATCTTATCCGGCACTGCTGTTTTCCCTGGCAGCTGCTGTCATCGTCCTGCAATTTGCTGCTCCTGCAAATTTGAATGCATCCGACGACGAGGTAGTCACTGTCACAACAGCCTGGCCGGTGGACCGCGCGCGTCCAGGTGATTCCATCGCGCTGGCAATTGTGGCCGATATCAAAAAGGGATACCACATCAATGCGGATGCGCGCCAGGCCAAACCGTTTGAAGATTTCAAACCGTATCCCACAAAAGTGACGGTTGTCGATGCCACTCCGGGGATAACCATGGAAATTCCGCGCTACCCCCGGGCGGTGCCGGTTAAAGTGCAGTATGCCGCCGGAGATTTGATGTCTTTTGAAGGCAAAACCGTTATTTATCTGCCGGTCAAGCTGGATGAAACGCTAACGCCGGGCAAACTCGTACTCAAGTTGGAATTTGAATACCAGGCTTGTGCCGCCAATTACTGCCTGTTTCCCAAAAACATTAAACTTGAGGAATCACTTGCGGTGGTCGAAACCGGAGCGATCGTATCAAAAGTCAACTCTGAATTGTTTACAAATTATGATACAGACCCGCCCGCCGGGCCCTCCCGGAGTGTTGAATTTGATCTTTTCGGCTGGACCTTTGCGATAGATATTTCATCCCGCTTAGGTCTATTGCTGCTGCTTCTGACTGCCGCATTGGGCGGAATGCTGCTCAACTTCACGCCCTGCGTATTGCCGCTGATACCCATTAAAATCATTAGCCTGTCGCATGTTGCAAAAGACCGCCGGCAATGTTTTATGCTGGGACTGGCAATTTTTCTGGGGGTGCTGGTATTCTGGCTGCTATTAGGGGCCATGATCGCTCTGGTCAGCGATTTCAGCGCCACCAATCAGCTGTTTCAATATCCCGTTTTTACCATATCGGTCGGACTCATTATTGGTGTCATGGCCGCCGGAATGTTCGGATTTTTTTCCATGCAGCTGCCCAATTTTATTTATATGATCAACCCCGAACAGAATACCCTCCATGGTTCTTTTGGACTGGGAATTCTTGCGGCGATTCTGTCGACACCCTGCACCGCACCATTTATGGGTGCCGCGGCTGCCTGGGCTTCGACCCAGGCAGCGGCAACTACGCTGGCCACCTTTACCGCTATCGGTACCGGAATGGCCCTCCCCTACCTGGTGCTTTCGGCGTCACCGGGGTTGGTCCGCAAAATGCCGAAAACCGGACCCGCCAGTGTGTTGATTAAGCAAGTCATGGGGCTTTGCATGCTGGCTGCGGCGGCTTATTTTACCGGCGTTGGTCTAGTATCGCTTTTCTCCGCCCCCCCAGCGCCCCCAAGCAAAATTTACTGGTGGCCGGTGATGTTTTTTAGCATGGCTGCCGGCGGTTGGCTAGCATATCGAACGCTTCAGATCCCATCCAAAATAAAAATAAAATCGATTTTTGCCGCGATCGGCGTGTTGGTTATGGCCCTGTCGGTCTGGGCCGCCGTGCGGCTGACCGATCAGGGGCCGGTTGATTGGGTATATTACACCCCCCAGCGATTTGAAGCGGCGACCGCCAATCACAAGGTCGTCGTAATGGTGTTCACCGCGGAGTGGTGTCTGAACTGCAAAGCGCTTGAACAGGGAGTTTTAAATAATCCAAAAATTGTAAAACTTCTTGCCTCGCAAGACATTGTGCCGATGAAGGTGGATATCACCGGCAACAACCCCACGGGAAAGGCAAAACTCAGGGAGGTCGGCAATTTGACGATCCCGCTTCTGATAATTTTCTCTCCGAATGGCAAGCAAAAGTTCAAAAGCGATTTTTATACGGTCGATCAGGTTTACGATGCGATAACTAACGCCTTGAATAACTCAGGGTCCGCGGGCTGAATTTTCCGCTTCAATTCTTTAGCATATTATCGTGGTTAAAAAAAAATATACTCTGACCAGTGGCGCCGTCAAGGCGAGACATATTCGCGATGCCGTCGTGGATTGCCTTGGAGATATTAATGTCGCAACCGAAAAACATGAAACCAGAATAGAGGAAGTCAAAACTACAGATGCACATGCCGAAGAGGAATGGGCGATGATCGCTTCAGCACTCTGATAGCATTATTTATTATGTTGAAATTGTACGGAAAATATGAGAAGGTATTGGAAGTGCTATTCACGGTACGGCTATTTTGCACATTGTAGGCTTTCACTTAGGTTGTAAAAAAAGAAATTCAAAATTGAAGAGGAGAAAAACACAATGACAATTGCTCAGGATCTGAAGGCTCTAAACAAAAACATTCAAGCACTCGGCAAAACCCTGGACAGTCTTTTAAAGGCCGTTGAAAAGGACGCAAAACCAAAAGCAAAACCGGCAAACAAAACCCTTGCTAAGAAAGCCCCCGCTAAGAAAGCCCCTGCTAAGAAAGCCCCCGCAAAAAAGAAAGACGCACCATTGACAGCAACCGACGCAATCTTGAAAATTATAAAAGGATCGAAAAAAGGTGTCGATGCGCCGACTCTGGTTAAAAAAACTGGATTCAATCAAAAAAAGGTCCGCAACATCCTTTTTAGGACATACAAACAGGGGAAGATCAAAAGACTGGATAAAGGGATTTATACCGGCGTGTAGAAAACGATAGCCCAATTGAGTCAAACTCAATTAGGAGGTATTTGGCACTAGGTATCAGGTACTGGTAGAGGGAATTTTTTTCGGTTTTTATATTTCATCACCCCAAGATATATAACTTTTACGCCGATTTCCGATAACCACCAATATCCAATACCTAGTACCCAATACCACCCGATTAACCCGTTGGGATTGAGTTTGGGCGATACAATCCATTTACACCTGCCTATCAGGGAAGGTGCAGCGTGAATGTCATGGAACGGGAGTTTCTGAAGATTTCGGCTTTCACAAGTGCCCTGGTTTCCGCAATAACCTTCTTTTTGGACAAAACATTCTCAATGACCTGTCCCCCGATAGCGACAATAATATCTCCCGGCGCCAAGCCGTCTTTAACGGCCGGACTCCCTTTGCGGATCATTACTTTGGGTTTAAGAATTCCTGGATCTTTAGGTCCAAATATTTTTCAGGTCGTCTGCCGTGCAGCCGTTCGACGATCTCCCCCTGTTTGATAAATAACAGCATCGGAATGGCATCCAGTTTAAATTTAGCGATGGCCTTTTCGCCGCACCAGTAAATCGGAAATTCAATTTTCAGTTTTTTTACAATCGGCTGCATCGCCTCGGGCCCCTCAAGGTCGATGCTGATACCGATGATTTGAAAACCCCGGTCTTTATATTTTTTGTGCAGTTTGTTTAAAGCCGGCAGTTCGTCGATGCAGGGTCCACACCATGCTGCCATGAAGCTCAGCACCAAACGGTTGTCATCGGCCAATATCAGCTTGCCCAGGGTCGCTTCGTCAATAGGTTTTACTACCACACCGGATTCAGCCTGGACGGCATTGCCTGTGAAAAATACAATTACCAAAACCGCTGCCCGGATAAAAATTATATTCATAAATGTCATCGTTGTAAACATTCGCTGTCACAGATGTCAGATGACAGATGTCAGAAGTCAGAGTACAGGTGACAGATTACCGAATACGGGTGCCACGGGTGCCGGAAATCAGATTGCTTGACTGGTTCATTGCCGCAACCCACAACCCGCAACTCGCAACCCATAACTCGCAACCCGGCACTACTTTTTGTGCATTTTTTCCAAATTAAACGCACAGTACGCCAGATCAGGCCGCTTGTTAATATCGTTTACCCGGATATCCCGAATGATGCCTTCCTTATCAATAAAAATAAGCGCTCTTTCGGAAACTCCATCGGACCGTAAAACGCCGTATTTATCAGCGACCGCCCCATGGGGCCAAAAATCCGATAGGACCGGAAACCACAATTCACCCATCTGCTGGGTCCAGGCGTAAAGCGTCGGGATGTTGTCCACCGTAACACCGAGCAGAACGGCGTCGTTTTCGTCAAACATTTCTTTGACAATGTTGTATCCCGGCCATTGATCGGAGCAGACCGGCGTCCAGGCAGCCGGAACAAAGGATAGCATTACATTTTTCTTACCCTTGTACTGGCTCAAGGTGACTTTTTCACCCGTAACGGAAGGCAGCGTGAAGTCAGGCGCAGTATCTCCGATTTTTACCTTTAATTTGCTGTCGATCGGTTTTAGTTGCCCCGGATTATAAATGTTGTCCCTGAATGCGGCCGACCCGCCAAAAACAGGAGTGATCAGTAGACCCACCATTAAGCCGATTAATATGCATAAAGCAATTGATGTTTTCATGGTTCGCATCTCCTTATCCAGCTATCATCAACACTATTGGAAATAATATTCGAGGACGGAAAACAGAGGTCAGATGTCAGAAAACAGATTACGGATGTCGGAAATCAGATTGCATGGATAGTTAATTCCCACGATCCGCAACCCTTTTGATCTTCCTGCACCTTCCATTGAGCGATGTCTTTCTCTATGCACTCTGCCCTTTGCTCTATGCCCTTTTTGCCCGCAACTCGCCTATTCCAATCCCGAATTCTCTAAAAGCTTGCGCAATAATGAATCTGCATCTTTGGCGCCGCCAAGTTTTGAATAAAAGATGCTGTGAGTGTCGTTTCTTAAGTTTCTTAATCCGATGAAATAAGGCGTCCGCACCTCACCCAGTTTTTTATGAATGACAAAATCGCCATCCGGGAAAAGCGGAAACGGGATGTTATATTTTTTTTTAAAGTACTCAACTTCGAAGGCTGAATTGCCAACACCAATGCCGATCAGTTTGACTTTACCCCTCAGTTTATCGTCGCTTTCAATTTTCTGGAACATTTCATTTACAGAAGGAGCCTCCTTCTGACAGAATGGTCAGTACATGCTGAAAATTTCAATCAGCACTACCTCGGCTTTAATTTCGGGTATGGTGAAAGATTTTTTTCCGGTAACACCTAAGTATTGCTGATGTTCTGAATTTTCGGGCACGCTGAGGACGATCTCGGGTAACACACCCCCTTCGGCCGGTGGTTTAACTGCGGCACCGGCAAAGCCGAAAGTGGCTAAAGAACAAAGTATCACGGCAGGGATTAATTTAAAAATAACTTTCATTCGGCACGACCTCCTTTCATAATTTAACTAATTCGCCTCGGATAAAAAGGCACACAGAATACGGCCATCGAGAAGGAATGCCCATAGGATCGGTTCTGACGGGTACCATCCAATATAGTGGAATACGTGCTTGGGGTCAAACCTTTATTCCATCCGCTGGAATAACCGTCTACAAGGCAAACTATTGAGTTTGAGGCGGGGCTGCAGACGAAGATGACCGCTCAAAAAAAATTGCTTTCAAACCGGGGGAAACTTTGGTAATGTGCAGTCCGTTTTGCCGGCATCTTACTAACCCAGTTGCCTGTAATGGGACTTTTCGACGGGATTTTCAGGAATTCTTTATTCATCTTAGTGGGCTTCCGCACCACCTTGTCATAGATAAAGATTGACTGGGATTTGAAACACTCAATTTAGGTTCGATAAACCACAGTTATGGAAGCGCCTTATGAAACCTATAGGAAATGCGGCGGTAATTTTTGTTGTAACGGTCCTGACACTTTCTGTTTCAGCTTTCGCATCTGATAAGACCAGCACGATTCAACCGGTCCTGCAAATGGCTACAGCGGACCAGACGGCTGAAACCGACCATGTAAAAGCGACACCGCATGAAGCCGGCAACGACGATGCAGCCCATGATGCGTCCGGTGGCGGCCATGGACAGGGACATCCGAATCTGGGCGAGACGCTGCCCTTGTGGAGCTGTATCCCCTTTGCCTTCATGCTGCTTTCGATTGCGCTTTGTCCGCTGCTAATGCCGGAACTCTGGCATCATCACTTCGGCAAAATATCCGGATTCTGGGCTGCCAGCCTTGCTGTACCCTTTTTGATCGCATTCAGGGCCAATGCCGTATATGAAATTCTTCATATTGTCCTTGCCGACTATGTCCCCTTCATCATTCTCTTATGGTCCTTATATACCGTTTCCGGCGGCATTCTGTTGCGCGGCACCCTGCGGGGAACGCCCCTTGTGAATGTGGCCATTCTCCTTATCGGCACCCTGCTGGCATCCTGGATGGGGACAACCGGTGCGGCCATGTTGCTGATTCGTCCTTTTCTGCGCGCAAACGATTACCGCAAAAACAGAACCTTCATGGTGGTATTTTTCATATTTCTGGTTGCCAATGTCGGCGGATCGCTGACCCCTCTGGGTGACCCACCGCTTTTTTTAGGCTTTCTGCATGGCGTATCCTTTTTTTGGACGTTTAAAATTATGCCCCACATGCTGGTGGTTGCCATCCTGCTCCTGGTGATTTACTTTATACTTGACACCTATCATTACCGCAAAGAGGTCGCCGTGGCACCCGTAGATAGCGATGTCAAGGAGCCGTTGAAGCTGGATGGTATGCACAACTTTATTTTTCTGGCGGGTATCATCGGTGCCGTGCTGATGAGCGGCGTGGTAGACTGGGGGGAAATTAACACCTTCGGCGTTCACCGAGCCGTGCAGGATTGGGTGCGCGACGGCCTGCTGATCATTATGGGAATTCTGTCTCTGCTATCGACATCCAGGAGCCTGCGGGAAGACAATGACTTTACCTGGTTTCCGATCATTGAGGTGGCCTATCTTTTCATTGGAATTTTTGTCACCATGATCCCCTGTTTGCTTATCCTGAAAGCGGGCCCCCAGGGAGCACTGGCTTTTCTGATTAACAGCGTCACTCAGCCCACACATTATTTCTGGGTGACCGGCGCACTTTCAAGCTTTCTTTACAACGCCCCGACATACCTTACGTTTTTTAACACCGCCCTCGGCAGTTTTTATCCCGGCATGGCTGAGGCCGACGCGGTACCCTTGCTGATGACGGAAAACGCCATCTACCTCAAGGCCATATCTGCCGGCGCGGTTTTTTTCGGAGCCTGCAGCTACATTGGCAATGCACCAAATTTTATGGTGCGATCCATTTCCGAGGAAGCGGGCACACCCATGCCGAGTTTTTTCGGTTATATATTGAAATATACTTTGATATATCTGATTCCGACATATGTTGTGGTGACCCTGATCTTTTTTTAGATTTCAGGTAAAAGCTTAGCCACAAAGGCACAAAAAAAAAGGAATTGATCATTTAAGGCTAAACAGTGACAATTTATTACAAAAATAAGGTACCGATG
>JBAVYC010001102.1:0-8227 GCA_049698595.1 Desulfobacterales bacterium
GCTTAAAACTTACCGGTAATCATCGGGTACTTGAAATCGGTACAGGCTCGGGCTACCAGGCGGCGGTTCTGGCCAAAATCGTCAAAAAAGTATACTCTCTTGAAATCAAAAAAAAACTTCATCACGAGTCGACCCGGCTGCTTAAATCCCTGGGGTTTGCCAACGTCAACACCCGCCACGGTGACGGATATTTCGGTTGGGAAGAAGCCGCCCCTTTCGATGCCATCATGATCACCGCGGCAGTCAATCATGTTCCACCGCCGCTGTTAAAGCAACTCGCTGAGGGCGGCCGTCTCATTTTACCCCTCGGCAATCCGTTTTCGTATCAGAATCTAACTCTGATCACCAAAACCGGGGGCGACTATGTAACGCGACAGATCACCGGTGTGCTGTTTGTACCGATGACGGGACATGCCCAGGACTGATAAGTTGACTGTTGAACCGGTGAACGCTACCACGCTTCTTCATCGTTTTGTATTTTGAATTTCGGTCACCCGATATTGTTAATGATTTTGTCCAATGCCGACCATGCTCCTTAGCGCCATCTTCATTGTATCCTTTTCCACCCTGGCTTTTGAAGTCTTGCTCACCCGGGTGTTTTCCATCGGGCAGTGGAACCATCTGTCATTCATGGTGATCAGCATTGCCCTTTTTGGATTCGGCGCCAGCGGAACATTTTTAAGCATTATCGACATTCGTAAAAGCCGCCGCCAGACGTATCCGGTGTCCAGGGTTTTACTGGCCGCCCTTCTTAGCTTATACACTGCCGCCGCAATGATATCCTTTATATCCTTAAACAACATGCCTTTGGATTATTTCAGGCTTGCGGTGGAGCCGATTCAATGCCTGTATTTGCTGGCAGCCTATCTGCTCTTAAGCCTGCCGTTTTTTTTCTCGGGCATAATTATCGCCATCGGCTACACCACTCAGCCGCAACAAGCCGGCCTGGTTTATTTTGCATCCATGGCCGGCTCTGCGCTGGGCGCCGTTGCACCGGTTCCATTGCTTGCCCTGGTGGATGAAGGGAAACTTATTATCATTTCAGCCTTGATTCCGCTAGTTCCAGCGGCCTTCGCAACTTTGAAACCATCGCCTAAAAAAGACTCGAAAATCCAGTACCCATGGTTATTGCATACGGTTGCAATAACCGCCGGTTTTGGATTCCTTTGTTTTGCAATATTTTTGATGGCCCCTGCGGGTAAACCTTTGATTCAGGTAAAGCCCTCCCCTTTCAAAGCGCTTTCCCAGGTCCTTCAATTTCCCAAAACTCGGATAGTCGAAACGAAAACCGGCATCCGGGGTAGAATTGAACGTGTCAAAACGCCATATATCCGCTTTGCACCCGGTTTAAGTCTCAAGTATACGAAAACCTTGCCCGACCAACAGGTTGTCTACTCGGATGGTGACAACCAGTTTGTGCTCTACGAACTCAAAGAGAAAAATGATAGCCGTTTTGCAGCTGCCATGCTTTCTTATTCAGGCTATTTTCTGGCGCATCAGCCTGAAAATGTGCTGCTGATCGAATCCGGCGGAGGTTCTGCCATTGCCTGTGCGGTGGCCTCCGGGGCGAGCCAAATCGCAATCATCGAACAAAACCCCAATCTGGCAAAAATTCTGCGTCGTCACTACAGACTGCCGGTAACCATCGAAAACCCCCGGGGCTTTCTAGCCCAAAACGATGTCCACTACGATATCATTCATCTGGAAAATTGGGGATCCGCCATGCCGGGCGCTACTGCTCTGAATCAGGATTACCTGTTCACTCTGGAAGCATTTGGCGAATACTGGGATCATCTGACAACGACCGGTGTTGTCATCATTTCCCGCAGACTTCTATTGCCGCCGTCTGATTCCCTGCGTCTCTGGAGTACTGCTTATGAAGCACTTAAAAAGAAGGCTGTCGAAAAGCCCGGCGAGCACTTGGCACTTCTCCGCAATTTTGACACTTTCACTCTGCTGGTCTCAAAATCTCAAGTGAATATTCGGCGGGTGATTGAATATTGCAGACGGCATAACTTTGATCCGGTATTTCTGGAAAAAATGCAGCGCGATATAGCCAATAAATTTAATGTATTCGACGAACCCTATCATTTTCAAAAAATCAACCAGTTGTCAGCGGCTTACCAATCCGGCCGGCAAGACGATTTCTTCCGGATGTATCTGCTTGATATTGCGCCACAATCCGACAGTCGTCCTTTTCCCGGCAGATTTTTGAAATGGCCGATGGTACTTTCACTCTACAAAAGCTTGGGGAGTCGTTTTTACATCCTGCTCATGTCCGGAGAAATTGTGATCTCGGTGATCTTTGTCGAGGCCTTAATCGTGGCGATTTGCCTGCTTATCATCCCCCTGGTACTAATCACACGTAAGATAGAAAAACCGAATATATCCCAGATTGTCTATTTTTGGGGTTTAGGCACCGGTTTTATGTTTGTTGAGCTTTATTTTATCAAATCTTTCATTCTACTCGTGGGTGATCCCGTTATCAGTTTTACCCTGGTTGTTTCGGCAATATTAATTTTCACAAGTCTGGGCGGTTTATGGGCGCACAACAAAAGCGGACAGGACATCAGATCCGCAATGGCGGCCCTCATTGGCATGCTGATTCTGACGGTTGTCAGCTTTGAACTCTTGGCCGCTCATATCCTCAAGGTTTCAGCCACCCTGCGGTACTTTATGGCCATTCTTTTTTTGCTGCCAATCGGTTTTTTGATGGGGCTGCCCTTCCCGCTCGGGATGCGCCACATTCTGAACAGTCCGGTTCAAAGAGCTTATGCCTGGTCGGTTAACGGCTGTGCATCCGTGTTGAGCTCTGTTGTTGCCGCCCAGATAGCCGTCAGTTTCGGGATTCCTCTCATCGCTGCCGGTGCGATTTTTTTTTACTTTCTGGCGCTGATGGCAGCCGGCAAAGGGGCTCAAGACTGAATGCAAAGAGCTCAAGGCTGAAAGCTCAATGCCAAAAGTTGAAAAGCTTAGGTCTTTATCGGGTTTATTCTGACAAAGCAGCGATTCCACGCTTCGTCATCCGTCATTCCCGTCCTCCTCTTCCGCTTTTTCCCACGCCTTCCGGCGCATAATGCGTCTGACAAATCCCAAAACCGTCAATAGAGCGGCCACGAAAAAAAGGATGCCGTAAAGATTATTGGCAAGATACACCAGCCAGCGGGGTGTGCTTGCCAGATGGCTGAGCCAATCGTTTTCCAGTTCATCGCTGGAAATGCCAAGGCTCTTCACAACGGCGGCTTCCATGGATTCACCATTTTTCAGATGGCCCAACAAATCCAAAATAGCGCCTTTTCCATACTGTCGGTCAATATAATTGACCACACTTTTGCTTTGTTCATAGGCGAGTATCAATGACGGTTTGTCCCGGGGAAATTTTCTTGCCAGCCCTTTAAGATGCAACACCCGATCCGCCATAATGGCTGCATCAAGTCCGGACCCGCTTTTATCTATGAATATTTCCCCAATTCCATCACTGGCCCACTGACAAATGCCCTCTTCAAGCCATCTGGGAAGGCGCTGACTGCTGATGTGGCGATGCAGTATAAGATGACATAATTCGTGCTTAAAGGTTACGCGCAGGGAAAAGGGGTGCAGGTTCATCCTGGAATAATCAATGACGATCAATTTTTTCTCAGGAACTGCAAACGCAACAAAGAGTTTGCTGCGGCTTAATTTCTTAAAGTTTCGGGTATTTTTAACCAAAACCACCTGGGGTCTGATATCCAAATCCCAGCCGAAAATTTTTTCCAATTCCTGCCTGAGATCCGGATAAAGACGAAGCATTTCGACCGCCGCACCTTCAAGGGTCGGTTCGTAGGCAACAATCAAATCATCATTTTGGAATACCAAGGATTGTGACATTGCGGGATAATGCCAAAAATAAATTGCAGTCAAACCGGCGAGAAAAGCGAAAAATTTTATTAAAAAAGGTTTTTTTGGCACAAATCGGATTCTAATACACTTGCCACTTGAATTCAAACGCTTATTTTTGCTATGAATACCTACCTAAATGCAGATACGTCGTCAGGGGATTTTCCGATGACGCGCTGAGGGTGTCAAACCGGGCAATCATATCAGCCAATTAAAACGGGCAGTGGACGGAGGTCTTTCATGCGAATTCAGGTAGATTGCTACGCCGGATACCGCGGTGAAGAAACACCCCGCCGTATCCGGATGGCCACCTATAAAATCGAGGTGAAAGAAGTGCAGGATCGGTGGCTGGCCCCGGATCATCGCTATTTTAAGGTTATTGGCGATGATGACGCAACCTATATCATTCGCCACGATACTGTGAAATGGGAGTGGGAATTGGTGTTATACCGGGCAGTCGAAGGACTCACCGGAAACGACAGTCAATTCGGAGAAAGTTGATGATATATTACACAATTAAAAATAATAGATCTCTGGAGGTAAATTATGACTGAGGATAAAACGATCGAAATTTTAAAAAGCGCCATTTTGCTGGAAAAAAGGGGACAGGCGTTCTATTCAAAAATTGCGCGCCAAACATCCGGCAAGGCCGTCAAAACGTTTTTTGAATTGATGGCGGATGAGGAGGTCAAACATGTCGCAATTTTAACGGAACAGTTTAAAGCCTACCGGCAAAACAAAAAATTTAATCCCGGAGATTACCAGGAAGATCACGGCGACGGCATCTCTTCAAAAGTCTTGACCAAAGAATTAAAAACAGAAATATCTGCCGCCGATTATGAGGCCGCCGCCATTTCAGCAGCGATGGCGATGGAGAAAAACGCGATTCAACTTTATTCGGACAGGGCATCAGATGCGGTCGATCCAAATGAAAAAGCGCTTTACAAATGGCTGGCCGAATGGGAGATGCAGCATCTGAATTTTCTTGCCGAAATTGATAAAGAGCTAACCGAACAGGTCTGGCATGATAACAATTTCTGGCCGTTTTAGTCTGCACCGCACCGCTGCAGACCCGAATATGCCGCACTTTGAGATAGATTAAAGTCAAATAGGTAAATAATTATCTGATTTAATCGCACAGCGGCACCAGCATCACCGGGCAAGGTGCATTTTCAAGAATAGTCATTCCCACATAATCGATCCGGCCCATGCACATTTTTTCTTTGTGTGAATGACACCCCAAAACCAGAAGGTCCGCCGGGATATCACGCGCCAGCTTGCATGCGGCCAGCGCGGGATCGGCAGGCCGGCACTTAAAGGAGACATTCTTTAGATTTCCCAATAACGGCTCAATTTCCGTTTTGTAGCGACGACCGGCTTCTTCCTTGATTTCAACCAATTTCGGATCATTTTCCTCGGTTTCCTGCAATAAATAATCCAGGGCGTGGAAGATGTGGAGCTCGGCGTCGTTTTGCCGTGCCAGCTCCAAACTTTTCTTAAGTGCAAACATGCTGGCGGGACCGAACTTCAGTGCTACAAGGATTCGGTTGAACATTTCGCTCCTCCCCTTACTTTTGCTTGTTAGCCGGCTTTTCCGGCGGGAAGCTACTTCGGTACGCTAAGGTCTCGAAACTTAGGGTCGCTGTGAAGATTTTGACCGAAATCAGCGACCACCAGCAGAGCTGGGGGTATGAGGGCTGCCCCTGGAAGGGGCCGGGGCCACCTCTGCTGGTGGCTTATGAATTGAGTTAGAGTCCTCGGTAAGGACCCGGAAAACCTCATCAATCTGTTCTGAATTCAAAGCTGAGTTGTCTTATTCCGCCATCTCATATATGGTGCCGGTAAATTTATTGCAAATATACCGTTTGGGAGCAACCCTAGTCAAATGATATTTCATTTTCCGGAGGACGCATATGCAAAGCCCTTTTCCGTTCGAATCCATGCTCGTATTCGGCTGTTTGGCAATTATGCTTTTAACCGGTGTTCTTCTCAGGGCCAAGATAACCTTTTTTCAACGTTTTCTGATACCAAGCTGCCTCATTGGCGGCATACTGGGAATTATATTGTTAAATATAGGTGTCATGCACGTGCCGGTGGCGAATCTGGAAACTTTTGCCTATCATTTTTTTAATATTTCCTTTATATCAGTAGGATTGACTCGAAACGAGGCCTCCCCAGCGACTACAAAATCAAAAATTCAGATTTTCAAAGCCCCATTATGGATGGCCCTGACCCAATCCGTTATTTTTCCGCTCCAGGCGATCGCAGGGGGTGCGTTTGTTGCTTTGTTCGGTTTTTTTGGCATAAAGCTTTTCCCAACTTTCGGATTTCTTGCACCGCTGGGATTTGAAGAGGGACCGGGTCAGGCCCTCTCAATTGGAAAAGTCTGGCAGGGATTTGGTTTCGAACATGCCACAACCATCGGGCTTACCTTTGCGGCGATGGGTTTTTTCTTTTCATTTTTTGTAGGTGTTCCACTGGTGAACTGGGGCATTCGAAAAGGCTTGGCCGTCCATGGCCCCAGGGCTTTGCCTCAAGATTTTTTAACCGGAATCATATCTAAAAATCAAAAACGAAAATCGGCCGGTGAACTGCCGTTTCATTCCAGCAATTTGGATTCCCTTGCTTTCCACACCGCCCTGGTGGGACTTGTCTATGTCCTGACATATGGGTTGGTAAAGTATCTCGGACTCATTGTACCGGCGGATGTGGCGTCAATTTTGTGGGGATTTTTCTTCATTTTTGGTCTGAGCATCGCTCTGGGCATACGCTGGATGATGGCAAGACTCGAAATCGGGCATTTAATCGATCCGGGCATTCAATGCAGGATCACCGGTTGGTCGGTGGATTTCTTGATTGTATCAACCGTAATGGCGATAAAATTGACGATTGTGTGGCAATACATCTTGCCGATATCGGGAATCTCCCTTGTCAGCGGCGCGTTAACCACGTTCATGGTCGTTTATCTGGGGAAAAGAATCTGGTCGTACAATTTTGAGCGAACCATTGCGATTTACGGCGCTGTCACGGGAACGGTCTCGTCTGGGTTGCTGCTGCTTCGGATCGCAGATCCGGATTTCAAAACGCCGGTTGCCATAGAAATCGCCTTGATGAATGTGTTTTCAATTCCATCAATCGGTCTTTACCTCGTTTTGGTCAACGGCCCCGTGTGGTGGAACTGGAGTATCGGCACGACCCTGCTGGTTTTTTTTGGGCTCATGATTCTTGCTCTCGGGCTTATCCGGGTGCTAAATTTCTGGGGGAGCCCGAAATTTTAAGGACCTCATCATATTAATTTCAGTTTGCCTATTGCCTCTACATGATATGTATGGGGAAACATATCTACCGGCTGCACTTCCTCGAGACGGTAGGTCTCCTGCATCAGCTCAAGATCCCTGGCCATGGTGGCCGGATTGCATGAAACATAAACCAAGCGGCCGGCGCCCAGTTCAAGTACCTGCTTGACGACATCTTTGTGCATCCCGGCCCTGGGCGGATCGATAATCAACACATCCGGCCGCTGCTCAATCTGTGACAGGCATTTGCGAATATCACCCCTGATAAATTTGCAGTTGGATATACCATTTTTGCGGCAATTCTTTTCGGCGTCATCCACTGCACTTTCGACAATTTCGATGCCGGTGACGGCTTTGCTCTGTTCGGACAGCAGAATGGGAATGGTTCCCGTACCGCTGTAAAGATCTAATACAGTTTCGCTACCGCTAAGCCCTGCGTATTTTTCAACGATTTTGAATAGCAGCGCCGCCCCCCGGGTATTCGTCTGGAAAAAAGAATTTGCCGATATTTCAAATTCAAACCCGTCTATTTTATCCGAGATGATATCGGATCCTGCCAGGGTGTACTCAACGTCACCAACGGCCACCCCGGCTTTGCGGGATGTGATGTTATTTATGATCGACACCACCTTGGGATAGCGGTCCCTTAAACGGTCAGCCAGCGGTTGAACAGATTCGGGTCTGTCTTCGGCTGTCACAATGTTCACCATCCAACGATCATGGGCCACGGAATGTCTTAATACCAAAAACCGCCAGTAGCCGATGTGACTGCGCAATCCGTAAACCGGCTGGTCGGATGATCGTATAAATGTTCTGACCTCATCCATCAAATGATTTCCCAGATTTGGCTGCAACAGGCATTCCCGGGTGTCAATGACTTTGTGAAACGTCCCGGGCACATGCAGCCCGAGGGCAAACCCGATGTCGACATCCACTTGTCCCAGTTCATGAGGTAGAAGCCAGCGTCTGTCTGAACAGGAAAATTCCATTTTGTTACGATAACCAAAAATAAGTTCGGAAGGGATGGTATCATGAACCAGCGTGTCTTTAATTCG
>JBAVYC010001103.1:0-2719 GCA_049698595.1 Desulfobacterales bacterium
GTGCCCAGGGAAAAATTTTGGGCCCGCTCTGTCAGCGGTTCGTTTTGCGGCAGCTCCTGGTTCAACCAGGGCTGATTGCGCGGACAAACTTCCTGACAGCGGTCACAACCATAAACCCAGGTCCCCATCGGTTCTCTCAGTTCCAGGGGTGTTATGTCTTTGGTGTAGTAAGAATTGTAGGCGATGCAGCGCAGGGGGTTCATCTTTTTGGGTGCGTACAGGGCACCGGTTGGGCAGGCGGCGATGCAGGCATTTTTACACCATTTGGGACAACCCAGCTCGATGCTGGGTTCGTCCGGTTCCAGCTCCGCGTCCAGAACGAGGGGGATGCTTTCCAGCCAGGAGGCGCCGCGCATGCTCTTGCGAGCGTATGCAAAGCAGTTTTTGCCATAGGTAACGATCCCGGATCGGGCGGCGGCCATCCGGGCCGGCAGTTCTTCATCGAACCAGACGCGAATTCCCCGGCTTTTCAGGAACCTCATAAAATCCACGATCTTCTGATGCTCGGCCGCGTGCTCAATGCGCTCATCCACCTGATAGCAGCGCCCCATGACACCCACCATTTGAGGTGGAAAGGCCCGCCGGTGATAATTTCGGATCAACACGACCACGGATTTGGCCCATTCGTGCTTTTGGCCGACACCCGCACCGCGGCGAGTATTGAATCTTTCGGTCTGCACCCAGCCATACATTTCCGGCGGACGGGAATCGATCTCACGGATGTAAATATCCAATGGCTCCACGCCGACAAAACCGACGTCTTCAAATTCTAGTTCCAGTGCTTTTTCCCGGATCGTTTCTTTTAGTGACATCGTATTTCAGGCTTGAATATCATTGATCTGATTTGTCTCAGAACTCTTATGAATCGCTCTTCCAGCGGAGTGTGGATGTTAAAGGCCGGCGACTTCCTTGCCGCAGTGCCTACAAATCTTGGCCCGCTCTTTGATAATTTCGGCACAAAACGGGCAGTCTCGGGTAAAGAATCTTTTATGGATTTTCTTTATGGCGTCATCGACCGCTTTTTGCAGGCGTTCATTTCCAAATTTGAGATGGACGATGGGTTCAATGGCCTCCAGCTCGCCGATGTCGCCGATCATTTCCGCCGCTTTTAACCTTACCCGGACCGGTTCGGTGGAATCCGTCAGTATTGTGAGGATAGACGGGCCGTCTTTGGCTACATAACAATCGGCTAAAATGCTGAAGCCTCTTTTGGTGGCTTCTTTCAGGATTTCCTTTTCAGCAAGCGCCTGTTCATCGATGATTTGGGCGGTGCCGCCCATGTTGCTGTATACCGGCATAATTTCGAACTGCCCGGTTCCCGGATAGTTCATGCAACGATAGGATGCTTTGTGGGCGTAATTTTCCTCGATATGATCCCACCCCTGCCGGTATAACGAACAATCATCATTAAAGCATAAGTATAAGAAAGGAACTCCCCAGCCGAGACCGTCACCGATGTTGAATGGCGGCACTTCCCACAGATTCATTTCCTGGTCGCAGTGGGGGCATTTGGGTTTTTCCTGTTCAAGTATTCTTTCTAAAACTTGTTCCCGGGTTTCAATGGCCATTTGTTGTCTCCATTTTGATTCTTAAATCCGAACTACAGGTTATCATCATAGTAGCCGTTAAATTAAGTTCCCTGCTCCCGGTTGTCAACAAATCCACATTTCATATTCAGCAGGAGTTCAACCGGTGAAGCCATCTTGCCGGCAGGGGCCTTAAAGGATTGCATAAAAGTGCATGGACCATATTTCATTTTTTTGTTGATAAATAAATAATTGGATATATTCTGTCATTTTTAAAAGACGACTGTCAGATGAATATTTTTATTCTCGCAATGGTGACGTATAAAAATGCAGATAAAACAAATACGATTGTCAAAAATGGCCAACTTCTGCTATCTGGTGGGTGATGAAACTTTAAAAACCTGTGCTCTGATCGATCCGGCCTTTGAAACCGATCGGATTCTGGCTGCGGCCGGCGATCTGGGATACCGGGTCACTCATATCATCAATACCCACGGGCATTCGGATCACACCGCCGGAAATGAGGCGATTAAGACTGCCACCGGTGCCAAACTCCTCATCCACGCAGTGGATGCCAACAGACTGGGCAAGGTGGTGCACAAAACCTTTTCCAGGATTCTCGGGGGCAAAGGATCCCCTGCGCCGGATGTACTTCTGAATGACAACGATCTCATCCAAATCGGCGACGGCACCAATTTGAGGGTAATTCACACGCCGGGACACACCCCGGGCAGCATTTGTCTTTACTCCGACGGTCACATTTTTACCGGGGATACCTTGTTTGTGGGGGCGGTGGGCAGAACCGATCTTCCGGGCGGATCCTCGAAGCAGTTGCTGACTTCTATTCAAGAAAAAATCTACACCTTGCCCGGATCCACTATCGTCTGGCCCGGACACGATTACGGCCCATACCCCTCCTCGACCATTGAACGGGAAAAACAGACGAATTCGTTTACCCGGTAAGATCTCGTGTGAAACTACGCCAAGTTAAAAGCGAACCGCAGAACCGCAGAATATCGAATATCGAATGTCGAAGGGTGGGTTCGCTTCGCTCAGTCATTTTTTATAAAATAGACAGAATACATTATTTCGACATTCGATATTCATTATTCGATATTCGATATTCTCTTTTTCAGAGTTTCTTTTCCGATCAGACTGGACGCTCGCGGCCAGCGGCGGTGCTTATATGAAAC
>JBAVYC010001104.1:0-7947 GCA_049698595.1 Desulfobacterales bacterium
AGCCGATGGTTTCGGCCAGAAAAATATAACAGACAATCGTTCCGAGCACGAAAAATATGTTGAGCGACCCTAAGAGCCTAAGGGTACCTGTATCGAATTTCAGCAGCTTTTCATGCTGCCGGACCCCCTGAATGATGAGTCCGATTCCACAAAGAATGAATAAAACGGCCAGGACTGAAGGGAATAGCGCAGGTCCCGGGTAACCATTGTCCAGAGAAGGAAAACTCTGAACGTGCCATAGCACAACAGCGGCAAATAGGATAAGAAACAGTCCGATGGCCGTATTACTCACTCTCATTGCAGTCCTACTTTATCATATTTGATTTTACTTCAATCCTCCTGCTGTAGGAGGCAGATAGAAGAATTAACGAATGACTAAAGTGCTTAAAATGTCTAAAGTTAAGGAAGCGCTATGCTCTATCTGTTTTATAAAATTGACAGCTCACCACAATTTTAGCTCATTTTAGTTCATTTTATATTTTAGCTCATTTTCTCATGTCTCTACTTCGCAATACCGGCGGCTTTCATGATTTCACCGTTATCTTTGTCGGCCTGAGTCAGCGCTTTGGCGAAATCGGCCGAGGGCAGCCAGTAGATGCCGTAACCGCGGTTCTTCATGAATTTGATGAAATCATCACTCTTGACAACATTTTCAATGGCTTTTTCCAAAACGGCTACGATCTCGGGCGGAGTGCCGCCGGGAGCGGCGATACCGCGCCAGGCGCCGCAGGTCCAGTCTATGCCCAGTTCTTTGAGGGTCGGAACATCCGGAAACTTCGGATCTTTTTCAGAAGCCATTATTGCCAAGGGTCTGACTTTGCCGGCATCGATTAAGGTGGCTGCTTCGGGCAGAGAGCAGGTGCTCATGTCAATGCCGCCGGCCATCAGATCCTGTAACGCCGGCGCAGCACCTTTGCTGGGGATCCATTTAATGGCGGTCGGGGGCAGACCGATCGCTTTGAGCCAGCCGGCCATAGCCAGGTGCCAGATGCCGCCCTGACCGGTACCGGAATCCGTCAGCTTGCCTTGGTTTTCGCGAACATGATTTTCGAGATCTTTGTATGTTTTCCAGGGTGATGTCGTGAGGACATTAATGCCTGCCGGATCGAAATTCACCATGGCGATCGGGGTCATGTCCTTGTAAGTGACCTCGGTCAAACCCATCCAGTGCATCATGGTAATTTCCACCGTCGGCATTCCGATGGTATAGCCGTCCGGTTTGGCTGTTGCCATGGCCGTATGGCCCACAGCGCCGCTTCCTCCGGTCCGGTTGACGACATTAACGGGAACTCCCAGTTCTTTTTTGAGCAGAGTGGCGATGATCCGGGAAACGGCATCCGTCCCGCCACCGGCCCCCCAGGGGCAAATCAATGAAATCGGTCGTTTGGGATAATCGGCCGCTAATGCGTTCGCCAGGCCAATGGTTAAAATCATTGCAAGAACAGCCGCTGCCAAAATAAAACTTTTTGATTTCATAACTTCCTCCTTTTTCATTTTTTTTTCGATTGCAGGTTGCGCCCAATCTAAAATCGCAAAAAACATCGGACAGTACGCCGGGCTATTATCTAAATGAGCGGTTTGTGGAGACGGGACGGGCCGAGATGATGATGCAGATCGAGTCAATCATGGCCAATTCAGGTATCAAGCCTCTCTCCACAATTTACCTCCTGAGATTCTAATTCTTAGATATTTATAATTTCCTATCTTTGTCAAGGAAATAAAATTATACAACCGGGGTATCTCAAATGCGGTGACCTGGAGACTATTTACCTTTTGAAAATTGTGAAGTAATCACTTACTACTTTAGTGACATTATATTAGAGGAGAGTCAAAATGCCTGAATATCTTGAGCGAACTGAATTGGAAGCACTGCTAGCCTGGCCGACACCGGCCATATCGAATGCTGTCGAGCTGTTCAACATACGGGAACGAAACGACGGATTCATGCTCCCGCAGATCCAGTGCCGGTTTCCCCACCTGAAGCCGATGGTCGGGTTCGCTGTGACCGGCATGATCAGTGCCGCATCATTAATTTTTGCAAGTCCGATGAATTCTCTTTAGATGGACTTCAGGAGCATTATCAATCGCCCAGACCGGTGTGGCCTCCCCGCTAAAATTATTCCCGGAGCGCCATCAGGGCACGACATCTAAACAGAAAATTTATATAGACTGTATAAAGTCAATCGCTTACGAATATCATGAAAATTCCAAGCACTAAAATTCAAATATCAAACAAATACCAATTTTTCATCTTTTCCCATTCAACCACGCCAAGGCGTGGTTGGACGTTCGATGTTATCTTTTTTTCAGTAAACCTTCCAAAGTCCCCCCGTGTAACAATAACTTAATTTTTATGGGGGTTGCCATTTAGCTCGCTCAATACGGCCTCCGTAAATTCCCTGGTTGTCGCATTCCCACCAAGATCGGGCGTAAAGATATGATTGGCCGTGACCGCTTCAATGGCCGTCATCAACGCTTGGGCCGCCTTGACTTCTCCCAAAAATTCCAGCATCATTTGGGCCGACCAGAAGGTACCGATGGGATTGGCAATCCCTTTGCCGGCAATATCCGGCGCGGATCCGTGGACAGGCTCAAACATCGAGGGGAACTCTTTTTCGGGATTGAGATTGGCGGATGCCGCAATCCCGATACTGCCGGCGATTGCGGGCCCGAGGTCTGAAAGGATATCGCCGAAAAGGTTGCTGCCGACAACAACCTCGAACCAGTCGGGATGTTGGACGAAATGGGCTGTCAGAATATCGATGTGAAACTGTGCGGTTTCGACATCCGGATATTGCTGCGCAATGGCCTTGAAACGTTCGTCCCAGAAAGGCATCGTGTGGATGATGCCATTGGATTTAGTGGCGGACGTCAAGTGCTTGCGGGGGCGCTTTTGGGCCAGTTCAAAAGCATAGCGCAGAATACGATCCACCCCCCGGCGGGTAAAAACAGTTTCCTGTACAACCATTTCCAGGTCCGAGCCTTCGTAAAGCCGGCCTCCGATTTGCGAGTATTCACCTTCATTATTCTCACGTACCACGACAAAGTCGATGTCTTCCGGTTTGCGGTTGGCGAGGGGTGATTGGATACCGGGCAAAAGTCTTACCGGGCGGACATTAACATATTGTTGCATTTGACGCCGAATCGGAATCAACAGGCCCCACAACGAGACATGGTCCGGAACCTGGAAATCTCCCACGGCTCCCAGAAAAATGGCATCAAAGGCACGTAACTTTTCGATGCCGTCGGCGGGCATCATGCTCCCCGTTTTCAAATAATACTCGCAGGAGTATGGAAATTCAGTATAGGTAATGTCAAAATCGTGCTGCTTCGACAGCACCTTTATAATTTTGACTGCTTCGGGAACGACTTCCTTCCCGATACCGTCTCCTGGAATTAGTGCAATATTGTAGGCCATATTCGAATCCTTTCTAAGTTGAACGGTTTGGGGCTGTGCCTTCGGGCTTCAACCCCATACGCAGGGGTTAACGCTGCGGGTTGAAAAAGCCCGGACAGCAGAATCTAAAACTGTCAGGATTTCCAATTTTGATTCATCTGAAATAATTCATATTCGGCCCCGCAGAAATATCAGGGAGCGGTTCGAAGAAGCGTTTAAGAATAATGCCGACTTCTTCCATCCGCCGGGTCTTTAAAATTTTCGAATAGAGGGTATGCCCAAAGCGAAAGTTGGCCGAAAAATAAAATGCAAATCGTTTGAAGCGTTTGATCGCCGCGACCGGGTCATAATGAACTTCAAGAAGCCGGGCCAGTTGAATCGCGGCATCGGCAAACATCTCCGGTTCTGGTTGTAAATTCTCTGCCAATTCGGCAAATATCCAGGGTCGCGCGACAGCCATGCGGCCGATGGCCACCCCGTCACATCCGGTTTCTAAAATCATACGCCGGCAGTCATGGCGGTCAAACACATCGCCATTGCCGAAAACCGGGATATTGACAGCCTGCTTGACCCTTCCGATGTAGGCCCATTTGGGGGGGCGCGAACGCCGGTCCGGCGCCACCCGCGGGTGAAATATCAGAGCATCGGCGCCGGCATCTTCAAATCGTGCAGCCAGATCTATCGCAATTGTCGCATCGTCCTGCCACCCGGTGCGAAATTTGACCGTCAGCGGAAAGCAGACCGCTCTGCGCACTTCGGCCACGATTGCTGCTGCCAGATCCGGTTTTTTCAATAAAGCCGCCCCGCAATGGCGGCGACAGATCGTACTGTTTGAGCAACCAAAATTTATATCCACACCGAATAAACCTTCGTCTTCAATTCTGCGGGCGGCATCCGCCATCTCCCGGGGATCGGCACCGAAAATCTGGCACACCAGGCGGGAGCGTTCTTCATCCCGCCACCTGAAGCAGGGTGACACAAAACGATTTTCATGGGGAACTGCCTTGGCACTGCACATCTCGGTGTACAGCAGGCCATAGCCGCCGTATCGTGAAACCAACTCCCGAAAGGCGACATTGCCGAGGAAGGTCAACGGGGCCAGGATAAGCCTTTTTGCGATGGATCTGCTTCCAATTTTTAGCGGTTGACGGAGGTATTCGGCAAGGTTATAGGTCATGCTGCGAATTTAGCAAATTTGATCTGTGATTAAAAGGGGAAGTTATGAACCTACTCAAAAAAGGCATTGGCATCGTCGGATCGACGACCATCGACAAAATCATCGCCAAGGATCATAGCTTTCTCAAACTGGGCGGGGTCACCACCTATGCCGGCATTACCTATCGCCGACATGGCATTCCGGCTTTTATTATCAGCAACATAGCTGAGCAAGACCTGCAAGTTATTCATAAGCTGCATGCAGCAGATATATTGGTTTTCAGCGCAAAATCGGACGTCAGTACCTACTTTGTTAACTATACTAGGGGCGATATACGCCACCAGGAACTCTTGCAGCAAGCCAAACCGATTAGAATCGAGCAAATTCAGACAATTATTAACAGAGCTGACGGTCTGCATTTAGGACCGCTGCATCCTCTCGATATTGAAGCGGGGGTCTTAAGATCTTTGCACGATTCAAATCTGAAGATTTTCCTGGATGTCCAGGGATACACCCGACAGGTTAAAAACAAAAAAATATATCGATCGGTCTCGGTTCAGATGGCAGCCGGATTAGCTCTGGCTCAAATCGTCAAAGCCAATGAAGCTGAGTACCACGCTATCCTTGCTTTTTACCAAATGACATTAGCGGAGTTGATGCATTACTTTAAAATTGAAGAATTCGTGGTTACTTTGGGCGACAAGGGCGGATTCGTCCAAAAGCAGAGTGGTGAAACATTTCATTACGATGCAGCACCGATTAAAAAGCCGGTCGATCCTACAGGAGCCGGTGATGTATTTTTAGCGGCGTATATTGCAAGCCGATTTGCGGATCGAAAAAATATCCCTGATGCTTGCATTTATGCGGCCGAAATTGCCGCTCGGCAGGTAGCAGGAAAATACATACCCATCGATCAGCTTCGCCTGGATGAGGGTGAACGATAGAGGACAGATGTCAGAGAACGGAGGTTTCTGAATACGGAATTCGGAGGGCGGAAGTTGGAAAAAAAGGCAGATACCAGGCCTTCTGCCGCCACGTGAATGGGCAAGAGGACAGCCCTTAAAACTGGACTTTCATTCCCTATGATTAATGTGATACGATGCCCGTGTGCTGTTGGTGGAATTTTGATGACGAGATAGAATAAAGCAAATACAAAGGAAGATGCGGTTTTAGAAACAAAAAGGGAAATTGAGGAATCAAGGAGTTGATAAATTCGACAGCCAAAGGACTGGATAAAATATGAACTACGATGTCATTATTGTCGGCGCCGGACCGGCCGGTTTGTTTTCAGCCTATTACTTGAGTGAGCATTCCAACAAAAAAGTCTTGCTTATCGAAAAGGGCAAGATCCCCCAAAAACGCAATTGTCCGGTCAAGTCCTATCGTGAGTGCATTAAATGTAAGCCCTGTAATATTCTCTCCGGCATCGGGGGCGCCGGCCTGTTTTCGGACGGCAAACTGAACTACATCTACAAATTGGGCAAAACCGATCTGGCCCAGTTTATGCCGCGTCACCAGGCTGAGAAACTGATCGATGAAACCGAACAAATCTTCAACAAGTTTGGAATGGACGGACCCGTCTACCCCACCGACATGGCGGAAGCCCGCCAGATACGCAAACGGGCCAAGCGCTACGGTATCGATTTGCTCATCATAAAGCAGAAACATTTGGGCAGCGATCGCCTTCCCGAGCACATTGCCGCCATGGCCGATCACATCAAATCCAAAGGGGTGGTCATGCACACCTCGGAAGAGGTTAAAGAGGTCCTTATTGAAAACAACCACGCCGTCGGCGTGGTTACCAACCGTAAGAATTATTTTGCCGACAATGTGATTTTGGCCCCCGGTCGAGTGGGTGCGGATTGGGTCGGGGGAGTGGCTCAAAAATACAACATCGGGCTCAAGCAGCGCGGTATCGAGGTGGGTGTGCGGGTTGAGGTTCACAAAGATATTATGCAAGATCTATGTGACGTCATCTACGATCCTACATTTTTCATTCAAACTGCAAAATACGACGATCAAACGCGAACGTTCTGCACCAACAAAGGAGGATTTGTATCATTAGAACGGTATAGTAATTTTGTTTGTGTTAACGGGCATGCCTATCGGGATAAGAAATCACAAAACACGAACTTTGCATTTCTGTCCAAAGTGGTTCTGACAGAGCCGGTTACCGACAACCAGGCCTATGGCGAATCGATCGGTAGCCTGGCTACCCTGATCGGCGGCGGCAAACCCATTTTGCAGCGGTTCGGTGATCTCAAACGGGGCCGCCGCAGCACCTGGCACCGGATCAGAAAAGGATACATCGACCCGACGATGACCGATGTCGTCTGTGGAGATATCGCCATGGCATTGCCTGAAAGAATTTTGACGAACATTATCGAAGGGTTGGAGAAATTAAACTGTGTAGTACCGGGTGTGGCCAATGACGAAACCCTGCTTTATGCGCCCGAGATAAAGTTTTTTGCCACCCAGATTGACACATCCAATAATTTAGAAACGAAAATAAACGGCATTTACGTGGCCGGCGACGGTCCGGGCGTAGCCGGGAATATCGTCTCAGCCAGCGCTACCGGTTTGATACCGGCCAAAGCCATTATTGCCAAGGGCTAGATAATGAAAATCACGCATGCAGAGAATCAATGCTTTCATCCAATTTTTATTCCATTAAATAAGTATTTTGAATTTGTTAAGTATCAATAATTAAAGCATTACTTTATCTAAACTATAGCTTATTCGCTTTTAGCGAACTAAAATTCTCGGCCTGTCCAAACCGATCCAAATCATCCTAACTCTCTAAACCATCCTAACCGTCCAAAACCGTCTAGATCACCTTCACAAACGGCCGGTCCCCGGCGATCACTTGCCCTACTCTGGTAGCCGTGTCAACACCGGCTTTCTTCAACGCCGCTAGGAGATCATCGGCCTGGGTTGCCGCTAGAGACAGCAAAAGTCCGCCGGAAGTCTGGGGATCAAACAAAAGTTCTTCTTCCTCCGAGGTTCTGACGTGAACCATCTCCCAGGACCCTTCCGCCAGTTTCTGGTTGGCTTGATTGCTGCCGGTGGTTTCGCCCTGCTGATACATCTTGAGCGCATGTGGGTAAAACGGCAGCCGTTTATAGTCCAGCTCAATCTGCACGTCGCTGCCTTTTGCCATTTCAAGGGCATGTCCCAGAATACCGAATCCGGTGATATCCGTGCAGGCATGAATCTCATATTTTAGTGCCGTCTCAATCGCCTTTGCGTTCAGGGCTGCCACCAGGGGCAAAATGGCTTCAAGATCCGGGTAAGGAAGTTTTCCGGATCTCCCGGCGTTAAAAAGCACTCCCGTACCCAGAGGCTTGGTAAGTATCAGGGCATCCCCAGGCCGGCAGCCGCGATTGGTCAGGAT
>JBAVYC010001105.1:0-4002 GCA_049698595.1 Desulfobacterales bacterium
TTATACCCGGTAAGGTAGTTTTGATCCAGAGACCCTTCGATTATCGGAATCTCTGCAAGGCCCGGCGGTTTGAAACCGAAGACATAGTCCAAAAAAAGGGTGACAATCCGGTAGGTCGCTCCCCACAGCAATTCCGTATCATTGCGGAATTGATACCCGAAGCAGGGGTAATGCCCGATGATATTTTTCGATTCTGCATCCCCAGCGGGTATCCGGCACAATCGATACTGGGCATAATTGGCGGGGTTTAAGAGATCTATTAAGGGAATATCCACAACCTTTTCAACCTCCCAGTTGGGGAAAAACCGTTTCTGCCGGTTAATCCAGGCCACCGAGGGATAAATGGTACGTTGAAACATCACCAGCGGTTGCGGCGGCAAAGGGCCTAAAAATCTCACGCCGAACGGATTTAATCGCATTTCCTCAAAGCTTTCGCGCAAAGCAGTCGCCCAGAAAAGTGCCAGCAGTCGGGCCACCGGGGATTTGTTTTTTTTCCAACGGCGCCAGTATTTCCAGCGGGCGAGGGACACCCAGGGCAGGGATAAAAGCCTGGCAAAATAGGCATCGACAAGGGGTGCCACCCTTCCGCCCGGGCAACAAATATCCCCGGGTTGTCTGACCTTAAGTGATCGCTTGTTTAAAACGAGACAGGGCTGTCCGGGGCCATTATTATTACAGGATTTGTCACTTAACAGCAGCAGGACACCGGCAGCGGTCAGCGGATCAACCGCATCAGGTAAGGTTATGGGAGCCCGCTCGAATCTTTCATAAAGTACATGCGCAATGTGATTGACCAGGGCCGATTTGTCATTTAAAAGTTGTATCATATCTTGCCATGCCGGATCCGGCCCGGGGTACAAAGACTACAACCGATAGGATTCAGCTAATCGACAATATTCAATCGTCAGTCGTCATTCCTTTACACCACCCCCTGATCGAGCATGGCATCCACTACTTTAACAAAGCCGGTGATGTTGGCCCCATTTAAGTAATTGCCCGGCGTCGCGTAGGCTTCAGCTGCCTCCAGGCAGGTTTTGTGAATTCCCTTCATGATAATTTTAAGGCGTTGATCCACTTCTGTGCCAAGCCAGTTGAGTCGCATACTGTTCTGGACCATTTCGAGACCGGAAACCGCGACACCGCCGGCGTTGGCCGCCTTGCCCGGGGCATAGAGGAGCGCCTTGTCGATAAAGATATCAGCGGCTTCGGCGGTGCAGGGCATATTCGCACCTTCACAGATCAACTTGACGTTGTTATTGATAATCGCGTAGGCATCCTGTTCGGTAATTTCATTTTGGGTGGCGCAGGGGAACGCGCATGCAGCCCTGTGGCTCCACAACGGATTGAAACCCGAATGGGCATCGGCCGGCGTATACACGGCTCCGGGATATTTAGCCGCGTACTCCTGGATTCGGCCGCGCCGGATATTTTTTAACTGCTTCACATAGGCCAGTTTGTCTCTATCGATCCCCTCGGCATCATAGACATATCCGGAAGAATCCGAAAGGGTGACGACTTTGGCACCCATCTCAATCAGTTTTTCCGCGGTATGCTGGGCCACATTACCAGCGCCGGAAACCAGACAAACCTGGCCGTCAAGGGTCATATTGCGGGTGGCAAGCATTTCGGCCGCAAAGTAGACACACCCGTAGCCGGCCGCCTGGGCACGAAACAGGCTGCCGCCCCAGTTCAGGCCCTTGCCCGTCAAGGCACCGGTGAATTCATTGCTCAATCTTTTGTACATGCCAAAAAGGTATCCGATTTCCCTGGACCCTACCCCGATGTCACCAGCGGCGATATCCGTATTGGGACCGATGTGCAGGTAAAGCTCGGTCATAAAATTCTGGCAAAATCGCATCATTTCGTCATCGGATTTACCCTTGGGATCAAAGTCGGAGCCCCCCGCACCACCGCCCAGCGGCAGGGTCGTCAGGGCATTTTTAAAAACCTGTTCGAAGGCTAAAAATTTTAATATGCTTTGATTCACTGAGGGATGAAACCGCAAAGCACTTTTATAGGGGCCGATGGCGCTGCTCATCTCTATGCAAAACCCGCGGTTGACCTTCACATTGCTCTGATCATCGAGCCAGGGCACACGAAAGGTAATTATCCGTTCGGGTTCGACGATTCTTTCTAAAACAGCAGCCCGACGGTAGTGTGGATTTTGATCCAGAACCGGCTGAATGCTGTCTGTGACTTCCTGAACGGCCTGGTGAAATTCTTTTTCGTTGGGATCTCTTGTTTTAATAACTTCCAGAATATACGACATATGTCCTCCAAATGATAACAATATAACAATTGTTGGCCTAGCGCCCGTTGGTTATTTGTATCCTGATCCTTTACCGTCAGGCAAAACCGGATTGTCTCAACGGACCGTAACATATGCGGTTTTACGGCTAAATGTCAACAACATCGAAAACCGGGCCATCCGATGGATTATTTGCAGCAGCCGGCAACGTCATGAGTTCCGATAAGATTCACTTGGAGATAATTTCCGGATCGAGGCAAGGTCAGCCATTCGGCGGTCGAATAAAGGAGGATCAGCAGATAATTGTTGCAGCCGTGGTTCTCAGTCGCAGCAAGCTCTCTGAAATAGTGAATTCAGTAAATTTTAAACCCTCAGCATCGCGCAGAGACGATTAAATCACAATTCATACGTAAAATTATAACTTGACACATTTTCAGCATTTCATAATAATCAACGCCATTTGCCAAATGTCCGGTGGCCGATATTTAATACGATACCATCCTTACCAAATTAGGGCTGCCGGCAAGAAAAATCGGATGCATGCCGGGTTGGGGATTTGCTTCTGTCAGCCAATTTTTCGACCTTTACCCACAGCGTTTCATTCTGTAAAAACAGTCATTGTGCTAGCGCCGGAAGCAAGAAGTTATGCCATCCGGCCGGCGCTGGCGAATAAGGCTGTAAAGGGTTTATAATGATCTACTAAGACAACCTGCAGGTAACCAAACGAAAGGAGGAAACAATGAAAAAAAGCACCATCACACGTAGAAATTTTATCAAGGCCGGGCTGATGACGGCCGGGGCAGCGACCCTGGGTTCGACGGTTTCCAAACCAACAGGTGCGTGGGCAGCCACGCCTAAGATCAAGGGCCCGATAAAGGTCGGTTACCAGGCCATCATGTCCGGAGCCCTTGCCGGTTATGGGGAGTTCCATAAATTGGGCGTTACCATGGCCATTGAAGAGATCAATGCCGCCGGGGGTATTGCCGGCAACAAAGTCGAGGTGGATTTCAGGGATTCCACGCTAAAAGCACCTGAGGCTATTAAAAACGCCCGTTATTTTGTGGACAGCTGGGGCGCGGATTTTTTAGGCGGCATAGATTCATCCGGACAGGCACTGGCGCTGGCACCTATCATGGAGGAACTGGACAAAGTATTGATCGTCACCCATGCGGCCACCGAAAAACTAACCGAACAACAGGTTTACAAAAACGGAATCAAACAGATTTTCCGAATCTGCACCCCCACCTACCAGGACGGCAATGCCGCCGCCTTCGTGGCCAAGGATCTGCCCGCCAAAACCTGGGCGACCATCAGTCCCAAATATGAATACGGCTACACCTGCTGGAAGATGTTTAAAAACACCCTGGGCAAACTGAAACCGGATGCCACCTACATTGCGGAATCATGGGCGCCCTTCGGTACCACTGATTTCCGTCCCCACATCAACACCATTATGGACGCCAAGCCGGAAGGGTTTTATTCCACCGAATGGGCCGGAGAATTGATTGCCTTTGTCAAACAGGCCCAAAATGCCGGATTTTTCGAGAAAATCAAACACGTCATGTTCCCGGTGGGGGCCGCCATGGACGTCCTGGAGGGCCTCGGGGATGAAATGCCGGATAATGTCTGGATATCCGGACGTTACTTTTTTCTCTATCCGGATAACGCCCGCAACAACGGCTGGGTCGATCGCTTCCGCAAGCGCTGGAACCACTATCCCGCCTATGTGTACGAAACCGGATATTAGGCCATTT
>JBAVYC010001106.1:0-1887 GCA_049698595.1 Desulfobacterales bacterium
CAACTGATTTTAAAACTAGAAAATTATGCAACAAAATGAAAATACAGATATCGTTGATTGGTTAAGTGGTTGTAAATATGGTTATCCCATATTTGCAAAATAATTAGACACTTCATGTTTAAGCAATCGTAAAATTCTAAAATTATGATTATAATTTACCTAATCAACCATTCACCAGTAAACTAATCAAGGAGGTCTGGAAATCTCAGTTTTTCCATAAATCATGGAATAATTCCAACATTCCAATCGTAAGACCTTGTCGTTAGACTCTGAGGATTTCGAAGGGAGGCTCTCGACAGGTTGGGGCGAAGGCAATAGTTTGAGACTTGGTTACCGCCTGAACAATATAAAAAGAGGTATGGCGCAGTTGAGCCGGTTTGGCCGTTTCCGGTTAAAACCGGCAACCGGCCAACCGCGTAGCGCGAAAAAGTTTGGTGAGTTGACAGAATTACCTTGACTAATTATCAGCGTTCCGTTAAATAAGATACTTGAAAAAATTGATGCGGGGTGGAGCAGTCTGGTAGCTCGTCGGGCTCATAACCCGAAGGTCGATGGTTCAAATCCGTCCCCCGCTACCATAATAAATTCACGGTTTAGGATTTATCCTAAACCGTTTTTTGTTCCCTCAAAATTAATGTGTATAGGCAAGGCTTTTGGGGGAAATTTCACACTCCCCAAAAGCCCCATCAGATTTTCGACACTATATTATCTTTTCATATCATTCTGAGAGAATTAGATTCCCGACATCAAACAGAAAGTACATTTTTATTCTGTTCAAAGATCTTTTTACCAATTCCCTTTACCTTCATAAGTTCTTCGATTTTTTGAAATGGACCGTTCTTTTCCCGGTACTCAACAATCTTGACGGCACGGTCTTTTCCAATTCCCTTCAGGGTTGTCAAAGTTTTCGTATCCGCCTTATTAATGTTGACCTTTTCCATCGATGCCAAGGTTTCATTCGATTGGGTAGCCCCCGTTTTTTCCACTTCAGCAAAAGCCGGGTTCACGATTAGAAGAGTCAAAAGTGCCATAATGATTAGAACGCTATTAAACATGTTTTTGTGGGTCATAGATAAAAAATCCTTTCATTCAAATTGAAATTTTGAGATCCAGGTTCAGCAAACCATTGGATCCTTGAATTTTGTGCCCGCCTCCCCCCTGTGGAAAAACGAACGAAGTTTAGCTTATCGCTGCAGCGATAAACGAATAAATGAATGATCCCGTCGATGGAATTCCACAACTCCAATACAATTAGTGTGCCGAATATCGAAAATGCTCCAATTCATATTCAACTAACCTAATGCAATTACAGGGGTGTTTCGTAAGCCCATAATTTTAAAAGAATTATAGATTTATAATTATTTGAAAAAATTCTCGCAGTTTTAGGACACCATCTGTTTTGCATTTAATCAATTAGGAATTTTTATCGTCAAATAGATCTATTGTTACCCATAATTAAGTAGACTTATACCTGCACTATAGGATCACACATCCGACGAAATGCGTAGGAAGGTCGGTTTAGAACGGTCAAAAACCCGCAAAATTTAGGCCTATTTATTAAACCCCCATCATGTTGGCGCATGATTTAGGCCATAGCCAGATTGAATATTTCCGGAATATCCAGATATGCCTGCGTTTTCGAACCTGCAGATGGGCGCCCCAACGCCTGAAATTGTGAACTTGTTTATTCGTGATTCCTAAAGCAAAATCGAAAAATACCGATATAATGGATAGGCCATAGACTGAATGAGGAAATTAAAATGTGGACAAAAATATTCATAAATTTTTTGCTGGTCTTTTGGGCGTATCTTTTTGCCATCATATTGGTGATAGCTATTTTAACTTTGTGGGTTAAATCGAAAAAAAGGGATGCGGATAGAACAAGTG
>JBAVYC010001107.1:0-2157 GCA_049698595.1 Desulfobacterales bacterium
GCTTAAAACAATAAACATATCAAAATCGGACTCCCATGTCGCCGTTCCTCTTGCCCTGGAGCCAAAGGCCCAGACACGCGCATCCGAAAACCGCTCATGAACTCGATCGGTAAACTCTTTAAAAATTTTTCGATCCTCCTTGGTCATCATTTTAAGTAGTCCGTCCCTTCTCTATGCTTTATCGAATTGGTCAACCAACTTCATATCCAAACACAATACAAATTCTGGAAGAAATCGGGACCGATTCGGCATCGGTCCCAAGTGCTCATGGTCTGATGCTAACAAATCATAGAACCGTTTTGGCCCAATCAGAAACTTTCTGACGTATTTGTTCACGAATCTCGCGCAATGCCGCCAGTTTTTCTTCATGATTGCCTGTTAGCGTTTCGGGATCCATAAAAGGCCAGTGAAATCTCTTGGTAATTCCTGGAAAAACAGGGCATTGCCCGGCGGCGGTTTCATCACACACGGTGATCACATAGTCATAGAGCCGGCCTGCCTTGAAAAATTCAAAAACGCTGTCGGATTGGGCTTGGGACAGGTCATATCCGATTTCCTGCATGACTTCTACAACCAGGGGATTTACGGGTTTCGGTTCCAGACCGGCACTTTCGACATGGATCCAATCGCCGGCCATATCCTTTAAAAACGCTTCTGCAATCTGACTTCTGCCGCTGTTGTGTCCGCAGATAAACAGAACTCTTTTTTTATCCATTTGAGTGATTCCTGGATCTTTTATATCCCCGTTGAAATAATGTAAACAATGAGTGCTAACGCAATGCCGGTTGTACATATATGAAATAGTTGTGTAAGACGATCATGCAACACGGTTTCAAGAACCACCCCCTTACGTAAACAGCTGTAATATCTCCACTTTGCGAAGGTAAAAAGTGAAAATAACCACAATGCCACAATAGCTATCAGTAATATGTACACGGCCCTGCCTCCAAACTCAAACAGATTATCTTTAGAATGGAGGCTAATATTTGAGTGTTAGTAAACGGTGAGAAGCTTGTTAGAATTATATTATTTTTTTATTTACGATACGGTGCCAGGCCCAGGGGACTGCGAGAGGAGGATATCTGTTTGATTGACTCGGTTTGCAGGGAAAATAATATTTGGGATCTGCATTAATTCAACCGGTGGATCAAAATCCGTTTTCATTATGGGACGGTTTGTCTCTATCGAGAAGACGCGCCAGGGGATAAAGTGCCAGAAAGGCCGCCGGTGTTAATATCACAACCCATAATAAAACGATTTGATCCACCTTATTTCTGAAAAGAAAAAAAGCAAAGTTAATCAAAATAATACAGATCGATCCCAACAGCCAATACTTCGAGCTTTTTTTCATGAAAATCACATTCGGCTCCTCTGATTGCCGTTTAGTTGCGCAAACCGCCCTGGTATCTTTAAACGCGTTCGCGATTCATACCGATTCATCTGTATCTTAAATATACAAGTGAATTCCTGATACAAGATGTTTGTTAGAGCTGTGTTAGGAATGTGATCTGGGATGCGATTTTTTTAACAAGAGAGAGTTTATTCATCTCCTCATGGAATCCAATACCAACGATCGTCCGTCCATTAGAATACCGCCGCCGCTGCTTTTTTTCGCATTTATAGCTGCCGGCTTTCTGCTGGATTACCTTTTTCCAATTAAGCTTTTTCGGTTGGCGTGGTGGCCTAGGGTTATTTGCGGCGGTCTCATTTTTACGATCTCCGGCTATCTGGCCCTTGGATCGATTAGCGTACTTCTTCGCAATAAAACACCTTTTGACCCGGCAAAACCCACCCTAAAAATTGTTCATCAGGTCCCATTTCGGCTTTCACGAAACCCAATGTACCTTGCGCTTCTGTGCCTACTTGCAGGAGTTGCCGTTTTTACCGGATCGATTTGGATGTGTCTGGCCGTTCCGGCACTTTTCATTATTTTGGACATCGTTGTCGTCAGACCGGAAGAAGAGTATCTGGAGCGCAATTTCGGCAGCCAGTACCTGTCATACAAGGTCAAAGTCCGGCGCTGGCTTTAAAACCTATAGCATCCGCTTTTCTCTGGATAATTTCCTGAGTCGTTCAATGCTTCTTAACCCTCCTCCTGATTCCTATAATACCGACCAATCCAAAGCTTAAGAGATGCAGGCGAGTAGAATCATATTG
>JBAVYC010001108.1:0-3017 GCA_049698595.1 Desulfobacterales bacterium
GGGCCTATATGGACGGCTGGGTCGACATCGATTTTTACCTTGACCAGCTTACGGCCCAAAATGACTGGTGGGCCAAGGCCACGATTTACGGACTCAATCGGATCGATTCGGACCTGGCGTTCAGCTGGGTGGGAACCATTGATCATATCCAGCATGTTTTATACGGCGGGATCGATCCCAACAGCATTCATTACAATCCGGAAGAAGCGCCCATAATAATGGATCACATCCGGCGTATTTATGCCGAGGTAGATGCACGTATCGGGGGCATCCTTGAACACGTTGATCTGGACAACACCCTGGTGTGTCTGGTTTCCGATCACGGCTTTTCCAGCCTGGAGCGCAGTCCCTATATCAAGCACCATCTGGCCAAAGCGGGACTGCTCTCTTTCGACCTCGATACCGAAACCGGTGCGATGGAAATCGACTGGTCTAAGACCAAATGTTTTCCACTGGAGCCCGGGCACGCCCATATTTTCGTCAATCTCAAAGGCCGCGATCCCCAAGGGATTGTCGAACCGGCGGATTATGAAAAAGTGCAGGAAGAAATCATCGATGTACTCCTGTCCCTGCGGGATCCGGAAACAGGCCATCACGTTGTTGCCACCGCCGTCCGCAAAAAGGAGGCCGGCATTCTGGGTGTCGTCGAAAATCAGGGTTATGAGCGCATTGGCGATGTACTCTTTGCTCTCAAACCGCAATACATGGCCAATCCGTTTGTCTATCCAGCGGCCGTAAAATATCGGGACGGCACCGAGCGATTTATTCCCAATCCCGAAGATTTCGAACCTGCCGAACTGCATCGGAATTTTACCGGGGTCCATCTGTCTCTGCCTTCTCTCAAAGAAATGCACGCGGCGGTTGTGCTGGCTGGCAAGGGTATACCCAATTTAAGACGGAAAAATCCCATCAATATTATCGATCTGGCGCCGACGCTGGCTTATTTGCTGGGTACACCAACACCGAAGGATGCCGAAGGCAATATCTTGAAAGAAATGGTCAAAAAGGAATAACCGAAAATAAGGCAATGTCTGAATAAATTTAAGTGCCTGCTGTAAGAGTCGCCATCTGTCTGCGGCAAAAAACTGAAAGGAATAAGCATGCAGAAAATATTACTTGATTACGGAGATACAAGCATGCCGGTGGAACTTCCCGATACGGCCTGTGTCGTGCGTTACGGTCAAACCTATTCTGATCCGCCCGAAATCGACCCCCACGAAGCCACTCGCAAGGCGCTTGAGAAACCATTAGGCTTTCCACCCCTCAGAGAGCTCGGCGGCGCAAATAAAAGGGTGGTCATCGGCTTCCCGGACCGGGTCAAAGGCGGGGTGCAGCCAAATTGCCACAGGCGCGTAGCTATACCGTTAATTGTTGAAGAACTTATCAAAGGCGGCACCAGGCTGGAAAACATTACCCTGCTGTGCTGTATGGGGCTGCATCGTAAAAACACCCTCGACGAGTGGTACTGGTATCTGGGCAAGGAAATTGTTGATCAGTTCTGGCCCGATCGCCTGATCAACCATGATGCCGAAGCCCCGGATCTGTGTGATTTCGGTACCGACGGGATGGGCAACGCCGTCCAATGCAACCGCCTGATGGCCGAAGCCGATGTGCCCATTGTTGTCGGTCACGTCACCGGAAATCCTTATGGCGGATACAGCGGCGGTTATAAAATGATTGTCACCGGTCTTTCCGGATGGCAGTCGATCGCCTCGCACCATGTCCCGGCTACCATGCACCGCCAGGATTGGATGGGGGCATCGCCGGACTCTCACATGCGTCGCCAGTTCACTTCGATCGGCAGGGCCATGGAGAAGGGGATCGGGAAGAAATTTTTTGCGGTCGATGCCGTGCTGGGGCAAAAATCCCAGGTGCTGGAAGTCAAAGCCGGTGAGCTTCAAGCTGTCGAAGAAGCAACCTGGCCCCTGGCAGATCAAAGGACCAATATTCATCTGGACATCAAGGACCCGGCTGATATTTTGGTCTTAGGGATTCCCCGTAACTTTCATTACGGACCGGGAATGGGGACAAATCCCATTCTGATGAGCCTGGGAATCGGCGGGCAATTGTCGCGCTGCTGGCATGCTTTTCGCGAGGGAGGCGTCATCATCGCTGCATCTGTATGTGACGGCTGGTTTAACCCCCACTGGTTTCCTTCTTACAAAGAAACCTACGACGCACTGCAAAATTATTGTACGGCCGCGGAGTTTATCGGCTCAGATGAGGCTATGCAAATCGTTCACAATTACGACTACCGCTACCAGTATTCTAATCACTATACCTATCACCCCTTTCATGCCCTTTCGATGATAAGCGGGGGCAGTGCTCCACTGCTCTGGACTTCGGCGGTCTATATCACCGGTGCCAAGGCTCCGGGGTATGCGCGGGGGATGGGGTTTATCCCTACTTCTACTTTTGAAGAAGCACTGGATGGTGCTAAAAAAATTGTCGGCCCTAACCCGAGGATTCTGTGCACACCGGAGTGTTTTTCTGGTGGTGTGGCAGTCCATTTACACTCCAAGGCTTAGCAACACAGCCGCTCAATTCAAGGAACAAATAGAAGGCTTACCATGGCTGAAGTGATATTAAAAAATGTATATAAAACCTTTGGCAAGGCCATCGCCGTAAATGATTTTTCCTTGCATATCGAAGATGGCGAATTCGTCGTACTGGTAGGCCCTTCCGGTTGCGGAAAGAGCACTACCTTGCGGCTGATTGCCGGTCTGGAAGCCATCTCCACCGGTGAGATGATTATTGGAGATCGACTTGTAAATGATGTTCATCCCAGGGATCGTGATATTGCGATGGTTTTTCAAAACTATGCACTTTATCCCCAGATGACGGTTTATGACAATATGAGTTTCAGCCTGAAAATGCGCAAGGTTCCCAAAGCTGAAATTGACCGCACCATCAAAAAGGCAGCTGATCTTCTTCGTATCGACCAGCTGCTTGACCGCAAACCGGGGCAACTGTCCGGCGGTCAGCGCCAGCGGGTGGCCCTTGGGCGAGCCATTGTC
>JBAVYC010001109.1:0-3741 GCA_049698595.1 Desulfobacterales bacterium
CGGTGCAGGGAAGTGCTGTGAATATGTTGAATAAGAAGGGGCACATCATAGGCATAAGAAAGTGCGATGACTTCTAAAATTCCCATAATGCCGCTGGGTTGTACGTTTGACATGTAACGCACATGGGTGGCAATAAAGCTGTTGTAACGCTTTGCCAAAACAAATACAGCTTCCAGCTCCGCACTGGTACATTTATTGAAATATCCAACAGGAACACCAATTCCAACAGCGCCATCTTTCAGTCCCTCTTCGATGTTGGACATGATCCTTTCAATGTCTTTTGGATCATCTGTATTTTTTTCATGCCACTGGGATCCGTCAACGACACATTTATTCATTGCACCGGTATACAAGCCTAGCCCCTTGGGGTCTACACCGTCTAATGCAGCCATCCGCGCCCAGACATGCCCTATGGATACTGCATAATTGGCCTGGGCTTTACCTTCTCTTTCTTTGTAAAAAACATCCACAGGATAGGCGCCGGCCTCGATCTCCAGCGGAGAGGTGACCCCATCACGCAGTTTTGTCTTAATGTCAAAGGGGCTTTGTCCATGGGCGTGAAGATCGATAAAGCCCGGCGCCACCACATGACCGGCAGCGTCGATGGTCTCCTTGCCCTCAATAGGCTGCTCTGTGATGATGTCGATCTTGCCGCCCTTGATTCCGACATTGCGAACGGCATCCAGACCGCTCTCGGGATCCATGACGCGTCCGCCATTGATGACTAAATCGTATTGTTCGTTTTCGTTTGTCATTTTACATCTCCTTTTTTTGTTGTTGCCCATCCATGGACCTGATCGCATCGTCAAAATGCACATCCAGCTGGGGAAAGGCCATTTTGATGCCTTCGTCTTTGAGGCCCTGCCAGATTGCTTCGTTGAGGGTTGATTTATAAGGCCCGGAATCCCATGGGTTTTCGAACCAGACACTGATCTTGTAATTTACGGTTGAGCTTCCAAAATCCGTCAACAGGACTTCGGGCGCGTGCTGGTCGGATTTACCCTCCATCCTGGCACAGACACTTTCAAGGACCTTTCGAACTTTATTTAAATCCGAGTCATAGGAAACGCCGATTATCGTCCAGACGCGGCATACCAGATCCCGGTAGGTAAAATTTGCCACCCGGGTCTGAACCAGCTGTGAGTTGGGGATCAAGAGATCTTTTTCGTCTTTGGACCTGACAATCGTGGCGCGCAGCCCGATCGTCTTGACACGGACCAGCGCCCCCTCGGTCTCTAAAACGTCTCCAGGTTTGATGGCGTGTTCAAACCGGATCATGATGCCGGAAACAAAGTTCTCGGCAACATTTTTCATGGCAAATCCCAGGGCCACGGCAAACAACCCGCTGGTGGTGAAAACAGATGACAGGTCGATTCCTGTCAGGTGGATGGCCACCAAAATTCCCGGCACCAGCACGACAAAACGAATGATGCTTTTATAAGTACGAATGATCCCATCGTCGTGATGGTTGCCTTGCCTGAGACGATGTTCAGCAGTTCGCTGCAGCACCCGACTGATCCAAAAAGCTGCCAGGAGAACAATGACTGACTGGAGACCTTTGACCGCCAGGGTTTCAATCCAGTGAATGGCTGACGGAGCGAAGTCGGTATTAAACCAATGTGATAATACGTTCATTTCAATTCTTTCGTTGATCGTCTGATGGGCTTGCCAGGATAAACCCCCTTCAACACCTTTCATATTTCATGATTTGTAATTTTGATTGACAAATTATGAAATATTTGCCACATTGAGCTTCATGATACCTCGCACGCTGGAAAAAAAGCTGCACGAACTGGCGGGTTATTACCCAGCCGTCGTGGTCACAGGCCCACGGCAGTCGGGCAAGACCACCTTGTGCCGGATGGCATACCCGGATAAACGCTATGTATCGCTGGAAGCACTGGACATTCGTGATTTTGCCCGTAACGATCCACGCGGCTTTTTAGCCGAGCATGCCGATGGCGCCATTATTGATGAAGTCCAGCATGTCCCTGAACTGTTCAACTACCTTCAGAGTGATATTGACGCCCGCCCTAATCCGGGCCGCTTCATTCTGACCGGTTCGCAGCATTTTGGCCTTTCACAATCCATTTCCCAATCTCTGGCAGGACGTTGCGGCATCCTGGTGCTATTGCCGCCCAGCCTGGAAGAACTGCGTGCCTTTCCGAGCACACCTGCCGACTTGTTCCCTTTGCTCTGGCAAGGCGCTTATCCCAGAATTTACGATCGTGGCATCCCGGCCCGTCAATGGCTGGCTGATTACACCGCCACCTACGTGCAACGTGATGTTCGCCAGGTGATTAACGTCGGCGACCTCCAGACCTTTTCCGAATTCCTGAAACTCTGTGCCGGACGCACGGCCCAGGAAATCAATCTATCCAAACTGGGCAGCGATGCCGGCGTATCGCACAATACAGCCCGGGCCTGGCTTTCGATTCTGGAAACCAGCTACATTGTCCATCGCCTGCCGGCATGGCATGTCAACATTCGCAAGCAGGTCGTCAAAGCACCCAAACTGCATTTTTTTGACAGCGGCTTGACGTGTTACCTGTTGGGAATCCGCGACCCGAGCCAGCTTCGCCATCACCCCCTGCGCGGCGCTATCTTCGAAAGCTGGGTTGTCGCCGAAATTTACAAATCCAGCGTGCACAGCGGTTTTCAGCCCGGCCTGTATCATTATCGGGAAGTACGCGGACCCGAAATCGACCTTGTTATCGCGCAAGCCGAAGCGCTAATGACCGTCGAGATCAAATCAGGCGCCACTGTCACCAAGGACTTTTTCAAAAATCTCAAAAAATTCTCTGGTCGTATGAAGGGCGCGGATAAAACGCGTCCGGTTCATAACCATATCGTATACGGCGGCGATGATTCTCAGCAGCGCTCTGATGCACATGTGCTCTCCTGGCGCGATATTTCAAACTTGATAGTGGAAGACCCCGTCAGTTGAAAGTCCGATGTTGGATGTTCAATCAGTTCCTTTCTGCCGACGCCTTAAGACGCATTTCATTTAAGCGCTCTTCTTATGGCCTTACCCGGATAAACACCCTTTAAAACCATGGAATCCCTCACCACAACGGTTCCGTTGACCACCACAAAGGGGATTCCGGTGGAAGGAAGACCGCCGTCTTTCATGGTGGAGTTGTCCTTGACGGTTTTCGGGTCAAAGACCGTAATGTCTGCATCAGCACCGACCTGAACGCGCCCCTTGTGTGCCATCTGATCCACACCATTGTCCTGGAGAAACTGGGCAATGAGATAGGTCATTTTCGAGACACCATCCATGAGGGGGATGTCTACTTTCTTTTCACGCACCAGGCGTAACAGCCGGGCATGGGCACCGGCCCCACGCGGGTGACCATTCACACCGTCATATGGCGTGTCCCACGCGATGGCCGGGCCACCGGTCTTGCGAATGGTATAGGGATATGAATCACTGCCCAGAACCGTGTTTGGATGCGCAAGCGCCATATTGACGGTTTCTTCCGTGGCGTTGTAGAACATAACCGATGTTCCGGGTGCTGTTTTGACCAGTTCATCGTACCGGGCTTTGGTCAGTGGCTTCATGGTGGACACTTCGATAATGTCCTTGTAGTCGCGGCCCATCATTGGGCCATAATTGTCCGGGTGAAGGTAGTCCGCGCCGACAATGGTTCCGCCGAAATCATAGGGGTAGATTTCCGCCAGCACCTTTATCCCTTTTGCACGGGCATCATCAATGAACGCCAATGCCTGGGGGGTGAC
>JBAVYC010001110.1:0-2289 GCA_049698595.1 Desulfobacterales bacterium
CCTGTTTGAACCCGGATTTACCGCAGGTGTGCCCGGCACCGCCGATGGCAGTCGGGATGCCGTAAAAGCGACAGGTGATTGGACGATATTCGTAGAGGGCACAAAGCTCTTTTTCATTTAAAAGCGGACAGCGAATACGTTCGAGCGCCATGGCAGCCAGAATTTCACCTTCATTTTTACCGGCCTGCAACTCAGCATATGCCTTGCGCTTGATTTTGTAAATTTGGCGATCTGCACGGTTGGATTTCTCTAAAAGTTCAACCTTGTCTGAACCCTGGTATTGTTCATTAAACTTGTGATGAATATAGAGTGCCTCGATCAAGGTTAGATCGAACAGTGCAAAACAGCAATCCGCACATTTTTCTTCGCATTTCACACAATCGCTATAGGCATTTTTCACCCGCTCAAACGCACCGTCGGCTTGCGCCACCAGTGCTTCGTATTTGTTAAAATATGGTTTAAGGTCTACGCTCATAGTCATAGTTATGATAGAACTCCTTTTTGCTTTTAATGGTGATGTTAGTAATGTTTCACGTGAAACATTAACTTATTTCCCTATGCAAAAACGACTGAATATTTGATCCAGAACGTTCACTTTGATATTGGTCCCGATAATTTGCCCCAAGAAATCAATTGCTTCTTGAAGATGAATGGCGATCAGTTCCATGGGAGTGTTATTTTTAAGTTCGCGCCTGATGATCTCGGATTCTCTGAGACTGTTTTCCAGAAGCAGTTTTTGTCTGAGGTTGGGCACAATGGCAGCTTCGATCCCGATCGGATCCTTACCGAATCCGGTGAAAATCATCTTCTGCTTTAAATCCTCTATTCCTCTATCATACAAGGCCGAGATTTCCACACAATCTTTTTCCGTCCAACTATCAGGAAGCACGACGGGATTTTTTCCGTTGACCAGATCGATTTTGTTAATCGCCATGACAAAGGGTTTGGAATGTACCTTATTATATATTTTATAATCCTCTTTTGTTAAAGAGCGGTGGGCTTCAACCATGAATACAATCAAATCGGCGTCCTCGATATTTTTCATGGTTTTTTCGATGCCGAGGGTTTCTATGGGATCAGTGGTATCGTGCAATCCGGCCGTATCGGCAAGAATAACCGGAAATCCTTTTATACTCAACGTTTCTTCAATCGTATCCCGGGTTGTGCCGGGCACTGAAGTTACGATTGCCCGATCCTTTTGAAGCAACCGGTTTAATAAGCTGGATTTTCCCACGTTCGGTCGACCGACCACCGCCACTTTTAGCCCCTCCCGCAAAATATTACCGTCCCGGTGGTGCTGAATCAGCTGTTTCAGCGGTTGCATAACACACATGTTTATCTGCCCGGCGGCGGCCTGCAAATCCACTATATCGGCAACATCATCCGGAAAATCTATACCAGCTTCAACCCGGGCTAAAAACTCTATTAAAAATTCCCGGATTTGTTCCACGCTTTTTTTTAATTGCCCCCCGACCAGGGTTGCGGCCGCTTGCAGCGATTTATCCGTGCGGGCATTAATGACATCGATGACCGCTTCTGCCTGGGTAAGATCGATTCGTCCATTAAGGAACGCTCTTTTGGTAAACTCACCGGGATCGGCAATTCGCCCCCCCTGTCTTAGTACCAGTTCAAGAATCGCGGTGACAGCGATCTGACCGCCGTGGGCGTTTATCTCGACGACATCCTCCTTGGTGTAGGAACAAGGGGCTTTCATAACACAAAGCAGGACCTCATCCACTATCCGCCGATTCGCGGGGTCGATGATGTGGCCCAGATATAGCCGGTGTGATTGAAAACCACCCTGCGAATTATCCTTTGTGCGCGGTGTGTCGCCGGGGGTGCATTTAAGTTTAGATCCGGCAGGTGAGAATATCGTTGTGGCTATCGAAACAGCCCGGGGTCCGGAGAGTTTAATAATTCCGATTCCACCCCGGCCGCCGGGGGTGGCGATTGCCGCTATAGTGGAATTGTCCATTATTATTGTGATCGCAAGTGTTGCCTTTGCTTGTTAATTTTTTGGGGGATGATAACCAATTTCCGCATATAGCCCTCCCCTCGGCTTTTCGTGCGAATATCCGGATCATTTTTTAAGGCCAGGTGAACAATTCTGCGATCAGAAGCGCTCATTTGCCCCAGGGAGATGGGCTTGCGGATCCGTTTGGATTTATCAGCCAGCCGTTCGGCAAGTTTTTCCAGGTTGGCTTTTCGAGTCTCCAGATAGCCCCCGACATCTACCTGAACCCGGATTTTATCATTGTTCGGATTGTGCTTGTTGACGATTTTTTCTAC
>JBAVYC010001111.1:0-2717 GCA_049698595.1 Desulfobacterales bacterium
GGTCTTCCCTCTCCTGTATGGCGGCCTCCCTTATTTCGATGGCGATTGCTTCATTCATCAAAATATCCTCATTACTTCAGGTAAAAAGAGCCTTGTGTGCCGGGCTCAGGGTAGTTTCTGTTAAGTAATATAAATAACCATATGCAAATTTAACGATATATCAAGGTAAAAAACTATTTCCGGCATAGTTCTTCACGGTTTAGGAATGGAACCTCCTTTACCAGCTTAACAATTTCCGGATCCTCGTCCAGCCAGTGTTTCAGGTTGCCCAGTACACTGGACGCATAGGGATTCGATTTGCCGTCCGCCAGAAAATAATTCACCCACAGTCCGTCCTTCTTATAGTCTACCAGACCAGCTTCTTCTAATGTTTTCAAATGCTTGGATACCGTCGGCTGGGCAATTTTCAAAGCGCCCTGCAGTTCGCAGACACACATCATTTTCTGCTGTAATAATTTGATGATTTTGACCCGATTCGGATCGGAAAGGGCCTTCATGACTTTGAGAAAAGATTTCATTGAGTATCTCCTTATATTCTAATAGAGCAATATAGTACATTGAATAGTACGAGTCAACCGGTTTGTTGAATTTTAAAAAAATCGAGAAATATACATCTGATAGATCTGCACTAATTGAAAAACTTTACAAGTGTGGCAAACGGGGCTAAATAGGGATTGGACCCAAGGTGGTCGATTATGAAGAATGAATGCCGAAGAGCAAGTCTAAAGAGGTAAAAGCATGGTACTGTCAAAACTCAAGCCAGCTGTATCCAGATACTGGCTTATTGGACTGGCCGGCCTGTTGTGGAGCGCGGTGGGCGTGATGCTTTGCCGGCTTGCTTATTTGTGGCTGATAGACGTTCCGGTGGGTGCCGCAGTTTTTGATGGAATCAGCGGCATTTTTTTAGCACTGATTGTTTATCGATTCGGCTTTTCCAGGATTGCCGAAATAAACATCAATCGAATTCGGCAATTTTCAGAAAAAGGCTGTATTTTTGCTTTTCAGGCCTGGAAAAGTTATTTGATCATCGTCATAATGATAGCCCTTGGCCTGTTCTTGCGTCATTCGCTGCTTCCAAAACAATACCTGGCGGTTGTCTATCTGGCGGTCGGCGGCGCCCTGTTCCTGGCAAGTTTTCATTACCACTGGCTTCTGTGGCGGGTTGTGGTCTGGGGGCACCCCTGGATATCCCGGTCAAAATCAAAATCTTCCGGTCTCAGGTAAAAGGTCGTCAATGAAATGGGAAGAAAGTAAACAGGAGTAAGGTTAATTAGGTTGTTCAAGAAAAAATTCCAAAATTAGACTTGCTAAAGGATGGTGAAAAGAGTTGAGATAAATTCACTCCCGGTGTAATGAGAGTATGGTCTTGAATATGCCATTAATATAGATGGCGGTAACACCGTATCACACTCCACACCAATCTTTATCAGAGAGGAGCAATTATGTATCTACCTAAGATTTATGAAACTTTTACCGGCAAATTCCCCGCGGTTTTCAAAGATTTTAAACAACTGGGTCAAACCTGCCGTGAAGCCGGGCCTTTGGACCAAAAATGCCAGGATCTGATCAAGCTTGGCATCGCCATGGGCGCCAATTCCAGAGGATCAGTCATGTCCAGCACCCGCAAAGCGCTGGAGGCCGGTGCCACTGCGGAAGAAATTGCCCATGCCGTCTTGCTGTCATTGACGACCACCGGTTTTCCCAATATGATTGCCGCGATGGGTTGGGTTGATGAGGTCCTAAATAAAAAGTAAGGTTTAAGAGTTCAGGGGTTCAGAAGTTCAGGGTTGGAGGGTTCTGAGGTCGGGATTCAGCCCATCCGCTGGCCACGTTACCCTTTTTGGTGGGCATGCCGTCGACAACTTCGGCCGCCAGGCCAGCACATGGTCCAATGAGGCCATGATCTCCCCGGCAGCGCAGTGGCGTTGTTTAAATAGAAAACTCCGCTCCAACACTTATTGGAGCGGAGTTTCAGTAGATTATTTAACCCGAAAGCTTTCCGTTATTCGGGAAATACTTCTACGGGTCGCTTCGTGTTGCCGGTAGCGTTGGGATAGTTGGGATAGATGTAGGCTTTTTCTCCGGTTTTAAGCACATGGTCGGCTTCTTCGTTGAACTCATTAAAGCGCGACTTGACCTCGTAAAAGCCATGCCACCACGCATAGTCCGGCGCCATCATCATGGCACCCATGCGAGCCCGTCGACCCTCGTGATGCCAGAGTTCGTAGAATTGCAGCTCCAGATGTTCGTCAAAAAACTTGGTTTTATCCAAAAGCCCCTTTTCATATAGCTCATCCAGTTTCGCTTTGACCGGTTTGAAATAGACCTCATTGTATTCTTCAACTGCTTTGTCAAAACCGTCATAAAAGTCGTCAATCCAGGAGTTGCCGTGACACTGCTGGCAGATGGCCTTCATCTTATTCCGCTCGGTCTGCCAATCTGACTTGGCCGGAAATGGTTTGAAATTTTCAGGACGGACGGTCAACGGCGCCTGGGTCTCCCAGGAAAGCCGTTCTGTGACGTCATGGCTGGTCAGAACCTTGCCGGAACCCGACATATGGCAGGCCGCACAGGTCGGCGCCCGATAGTCAACACCGGCTGTCCAGGTGCCGCCGGCGGCATTAAAATTGTATTCGCTTTTGTAGGCATGGTACAGGGTACCGTGTTTTGATTCCTCGTAAATTTCAATTTGAGGGTGATCGGGGCCCAAATGGCAT
>JBAVYC010001112.1:0-3569 GCA_049698595.1 Desulfobacterales bacterium
TTCTATCCTGGGCTTTGCATTTTGTAGGTTGGGTTGAGCCTGCTCCAGGCTTTGTTGGGTTTCGTTGCACTCAACCCAACCTACATTTTGCCGGTGTTATTGCGAAATGCGAAACCCAACAACGGCCGATTTTGGAACCGAGTCCCAAGAGTTTCTAATTCGATTAGACTGGCCGTTTTTTTGGCCAGCGGCTGGGCTGACACCTGAAACCAGGAACAGACTTGACCTATGAATGGGCGGCCGGATTTTGCCTCCGGTCCCCATCCCATTGTTCCTGCCTATAAAAATGCCCGATTACTTAATTTTTTAATTGAATGAAGTGGATGATTAATGTCTGAAGTACGATTGTCCAATATCACCAAACGGTTCGACCGGAATACCGTGGTTGACGGGATTAATTTGTTCGTCAAGGATAAGGAATTTCTGGTTCTGGTCGGTCCTTCGGGTTGCGGCAAGACCACCACGCTTCGAATGGTCGCGGGCCTGGAGGATATGGACGAAGGCGATATCCATATCGGTGATCGACGGGTCAACGATATTCGCCCCAAGGACCGGGACATCGCCATGGTTTTTCAAAATTATGCGCTGTATCCCCACATGAACGTTTATAAAAATATGGGCTTTGGCCTAAAATTCAGAAAATATACGAAGGCGCAAATAGACTCACGGGTGAAGAGGGTCGCCGAAATATTAGGAATCGAAGATCTTCTATACAGAAAACCCGGACAGCTGTCGGGTGGTCAGCGGCAGCGGGTCGCCATGGGACGGGCGATTGTCCGCAAACCCCAGGTCTTTTTATTTGACGAACCCCTCAGCAATCTGGATGCCAAACTTCGGATTCAAATGCGGAGTGAACTTTCAAAACTGCATGAGAAATTGCAGACGACCATCATCTACGTGACCCACGATCAAATCGAAGCCATGACCCTGGCTGACCGGATTGTTGTGATGAATGACGGACACATCATGCAAATCGGGAGCCCTCTGGAAGTATATGAGAACCCAATAAATCTGTTTGTGGCCGGGTTTATCGGCAGCCCGCCCATGAACTTTATGGATGTCAAGCTGGTGGCGGCCAATGGACAGCTTTATATAGACGGCGGTAATTTCCGACTGGCCGTCCCGGAAGCATTGAAAAGAAGATATGATGCCTGGATCAACCGGCCGGTCGTGTTCGGCATGCGGCCCGATCATATCAACGATCGTTCATTTCTAATTGACGGCAGTGAACTTGAAGAATTGGAAGTTGTGGTAGAAGTGATCGAGCCCATCGGTTCAGAGGTCATCCTGATCGTTAGGACCGGGGACCACCAACTTACCGCCAAAGTCCATCCTCAAACAAAAGTCAGTCTTCACCAATCTATAAATTTGACGTTCGAAATGAACAAAATGCTCCTTTTTGACAAAGAAACCGGGGCGGTGATCGAAGCCGGGACTTGACCACGATTATGACAGCAAGAAAACAACAGGGAATTTTATTAATATTGCCGGCCCTGATCGTCATGGGGATATTCACCTTATATCCGCTGCTGGAAGGAATCCGCATTGCCTTTACGAATAAACACTTCCTGAAAGAAGGGGTTGAATTTGTCGGCCTGCAAAACTTTATCAGACTTCTGTCGGATGAAATATTCTGGATTTCTCTTTATCATTCCGTGACGCTGACTGTGGTGGTTGTTTTTTTACAGTTTTTGTTCGGTCTAATTCTGGCATGGGCCATGAGTCAAAAGCTGCCGGGAATGTCCTGGTTTAAAAGTATCATTATGGCCAGTTGGGTTATTCCGGTGGCGGCAACGGTGATATTGTTTAAATTTATGGCACAACCGGACATCGGGTTTATCAACATTGTCCTCAAAATGATCGGATTTGAAGAATTAAATCGTTACTGGCTGGGCGATCCGGATGTTGCCCTGGCGTTTATTATGATCTTGCACCTTTGGCGAAATGTTCCTTTCTATGGTGTTGCCTTTCTGGCGGCCATGCAGGCAATTCCCCAAAGCTATTATGAAGCCGCTGAAATCGACGGTGCTGGTGGTTGGCATCGATTTTGGCATATAACCCTTCCGGGTATCCGCAATATGGTAATCGTGATGGTCACCATCCATGTGCTGTGGACCTTTAACAATTTTGATTTCGTTTACCTGGCCACCGGGGGAGGACCGGTGAACGCCACCGATGTTCTGCCGGTTTATGTCTACCGCCAGTGCTGGAGCAGTTACACGATTGGATACGGTGCCAGTATCGGCACGGTTATGCTGCTGCTGTTAATGTTATATTTCATCGTCTTTATAAAAATTAGTGAAAGGGGCAACCTCTCGTAATGGCAAAAGCGCGGCGCAAAATTGGGGTGGCCATATCCGCTTACACCATTGTCTGCATCTCGATGGCCTTTTTTATCCTGCCGGTGGTATGGATTATTTACTGTTCGTTCCGTACCCAGACATCCATATTTACCGGTCGGGTGATTGCATCCCTGAATGAATTTACACTTGAAAATTATAAAACCATTTTATCGGTAACCGATTATCCGACCTACTTGATGAATTCTTTTAAGATTGCGACGGTCGTCTCGCTTCTGTCACTGATCTGCTCCATTGTTGGGGCTTATGGTCTGAGTCGCTATAAAATCAAAGGCAAGAATGTGATCATTCTGAGCATTTTCTCCACCCAGATGTTTCCCCAGGTTCTGCTGATTATTCCCATGTATTTAATTGTATTTTCATTACAAATGCTTGACACCGTTATCGGCGTGGTATTGGGACAATTGATTCTGGTACTGCCATTTTCAATCTGGATGCTGAAAGGATATTTCGACAATATTCCGGTGGATATCGACCATTCGGCCAGACTGGACGGCTGCAACGTTTTTCAGCGCTTGTTTTATATCATCCTGCCGCTGGGTGCGCCGGGCATCATGGTTGCCGGTTTTTTTTCATTTGTGGTTTCGTGGGGCGATTATCTAATTGTCTCAATTATCAGCCAAAGTCAGAGGACCGCCACGGCCACATTGGTCATTCAGCGGCTTTCGTCCGCCCTTCTCATAAGATGGGGTCAGGTGGCTGCAGCAGCCGTACTAACCATTGTGCCGACGATTATCCTTTTCTCTTTTGTTCAGAAGCGGCTGGTTGAAGGCTTGACCGCGGGCGCCATAAAGGACTAACCTGGACAAGCCGGAATTGAAGATTGACGATTGAAGATTTGTGGTATCGCTGCGCTCTGTCTTTTCAATTTAAATCGATAGCATTCTGAAATTAGCTGCTTAATTTTCATTTTTTTTGACAGCTTTTCAGGAGTAAGGCACTAAAAAGACAGCGCACAGCGCTTCCATCCTTCGAAATTCGATATTCGTTATTCGATATTCTGCGGTTCGCTGTTTAACCCGGGTGCTAAAGCGGCCAGTGTAATCATAAAAACCGTGCCATTTTGGCGTAGTTTCACACGAGCACCGCCGCTGGCCGCGATTGTCCAGTCTGATCGAGAAAGAAACTTCTGGGGCTCGGTTTCGAAATCGGCTGTTGTTGGGTTATGCATTTCGCAATAACACCGGCAACATGTAGGTTGGGTTGAGT
>JBAVYC010001113.1:0-1836 GCA_049698595.1 Desulfobacterales bacterium
CTGCCGGCGGCTTCCCACTCTTCCAATGAAGTGTTTACGCCCAGCCGGTTGATATACCATTCACCACCGCGGACCGCACTCACCGTGCTGGGATGGTCCAGAAAATGGCCGCCCGGCCCGATACGGTCGATGACTTCATCCAGCCATTTTTCAGCGCCGGATACGATTCCCCGGTGGGCCTGTTTGCACATTCGAAAGGTTTCCGTATCAATCAGCATCTGCTCAAGGCTTAGGATCATCGCACTGCCCAGCAATCCGGCGCCGACCAGTATATCCGGCCACGAGAGCATCGAGAGCAAAGCGCTCAGGGCGCGTTCATAGCCGCTCTGAATATTCGGGACGAACTGACCGGTGCCGGCGCCTGTAGTTTCCACCGGCAGGCCATAGTAACGGCCCATTTCAATGGTTGCGGCCCCCAGCACGCCGCTTTCGATAGCGTCGCTTTTCAACATTCCGGAGCGAGGGTCCATGAGCGCGGATACGGGCGCATAGATAATTGGAACACCGGGTTCAGCGGCCTGGACCAAACACAACGTTGCCAGAACTTCACAGTTAGCTAAAATAACAGTGGAAATCAGGCTGGCCGGCGCCGTAGCCCCCATCAAGGGCATGGGCATAATGGCTACCGGAATGTTCCAGCCGACAAGTTCCAGATACGCATCCGTGTAAATTTCATCGATGACCAGCGGTGACTGTGGACACAACACGTAGGACACCGGATGTTTTTGGCGGATGGTCTCCTTGGGGCCGAAAACCGTTTGCAATATCTCGAGGAACCAGGGCGCCTGCTCCTTCGCATAGATAGGGTCCTGAATGTGTTTGGAAAAATTTCGAAAGAGGGTAACCAGGTAATCGACATAATTCCCAATCGTATTGCCTCTATCCGTAGCTTGAATAATGCGCCAATAGATCCCGATATCGTCCAACGCATCGGCCAAGCGGGTGGCCTCCAGCCAGTCATGGAAGGTAGCGTCCCGATGCTTTCCGCTTTTGCGGTCAAGGACCGAGGTTCCTTCTCCATCCAGGAGCAGGTTGCACTCCCCGGTATTCAAGGGCAAATCCCAGCCCGCTCGACGGGCACCCAGGGTAAAGTTTTTGGGTACTAAAGCGAGGGTTTGCTCAATCATATTTTGCGGAATTCTTACAATGCGGGTGTTCTCATCCACCTGAGCACCGGCATCTTTGAGGATCCGCCGCCCCCTGGTGGTGTCCACCCGCACCCCGGTTCGGGCCAAAATCCTAAGCGACCGTTCGTGCACCTGGCTTTGTTCGTCCTCGGATAATACCTGTAAACGTGTTTGCATTGTCTGTTCCTATCTTTGGTAACTATTTGCTTCCAGCGCAGGCGGTTTAGTTTCCCTCATTTTCTTCCGGAAAATGAGGAACAAAAAATCCAGTTAATCCAGTAAATCCTGTCTAATTAAAATAAGAATGGAATCCATCCCTCTATACTGTCACCCTTTCTCGACGGAAAGAAACGTCGCCCGGATCGGGTGCATCCATCTCGCGTGCTGCTCGATGGCCGGCATAAACGGCGGCGGCAATGATGCCCGGTGCCCGGCAGTCGCCGATGCGTTCAACCCGGTTGATGCCGCTGTCGGCCAGCGCATCCGGATTCGAGAGGAGCTGCCGATAGAGCTCATCGGATGGATTGCGGGCTGTCACCGTAACCATTGAAGATGCCGGCTGATCAGTGAATTTCCCGGTATACACACAGGAGATTTCAGCACTACCGCCGTCAAAACCGGAAACTGCCTTGGCTGTTAATATGTTTACCCCGAGATCTAAAAGGCGTTTTTGCGTGCGAAGCTGCTCTTCGGTGTTAAAGCTCCATTC
>JBAVYC010001114.1:0-25359 GCA_049698595.1 Desulfobacterales bacterium
GCCTGCAGTGTTTCTCCGATCTTTTGGACTAAAGACAGGGCGGACGGATTGTCACCATGTACACAAATGGTATCCGCGGTCAGCTTAATTTCGGATCCGTCTCGGCACTCCACCTTACCCTCTTTGACCATTTTTAGAATTTTTGCAGCCACCACTTCGCTGTCATGAATCACCGCCCCGGGTTTATTACGTGATACCAGTGAGCCGTCGGAGTTGTAAGCCCGGTCGCCAAAAAATTCATAGGCAATCCGAATGCCATGCCTGGCACCGATAGCTTCCAAGTTTTTACGTTCTGTTCCGGCCAACACAAATAAGATGAGACGGGCATCGACAGCAGCGATGGCTTCGGCAACAGCATCCCAGATGGCTGTATTCTTTACGGCCATGGTATATAGCGCACCGTGGGGCTTGACATGCTGTAAATTTACACCCTGGGCAGTGGCAAATGCCTGAAGGGCACCGATCTGGTAAGTCACATAGTCCTTGATTTCTTCCAGAGAAGCATCGAGGTTGCGCCGGCCAAAACCGATAAGGTCCGGAAATCCCGGGTGTGCTCCGATGGCGACACCGTTTTCTCGAGCAATCGCAATGGTGTGACGCATCACCGCAGGATCGCCGGCATGAAAGCCGCAAGCAATGTTGGCTGAGCTTATCAGCGGTATGACGTCTTCGTCCAGTCCAAGTTTATAGTTTCCGAAACTTTCCCCCACATCGGAATTCAGGTCAATTTTATTTACCGGCATGTTTTACCTCCATAAAACAGGTATTCGGTATTGGCAATGGTAATTTTATTCCAATTTTCATATTTCACTACCTAGGTTGAACTGATCACTTTAGGACTAATAGGAAGGTTTACAAAATTTACGCTGATTTTCGATAAACACCAATACCCAAATACCCAGTACCTAATATCTATTGCCCAGTACCCAATCCCCAGTACTTGGTTTATGTCACATTTTGGCGCTCATTACAAAATAAAAAAGGGAACAGGCCACAGCCTGTTCCCTTTTTAGTATGCCAAAAAATGGAGACTTATCGTTTCGAAAACTGAAAGCGTGCCCGGGCACCTTTTTGACCGTATTTTTTCCTTTCTTTAACCCTGGGATCACGTTTGATAAAACCGGCTCTTTTCAGTGCCAGTCTAAAATCCGGGTTAACAATAACAAGTGCCCGGGTAATACCGTGCCGAACAGCGTCGGCCTGGCCGGCAACACCACCGCCGACGACCGTTGCTTTAACGTCGTAGGAACCGAATGTATTGGTTATTTTAAACGGCTGAATCATGTCTGTCCGAATAGTTTCAATTGGGAAATATTCTTCTACCGGACGATTGTTGATAACAATTTCACCACTGCCTGGTTTAATCCACGTCCTGGCAATTGCAGTTTTGCGTCTGCCCGTAGCGTAATAAGTGTTTTCTTGCTCCATTTAGTTCCTCAATATTTCAATATTTTCTGTTATAGTTCGATAACCTCAGGTCTTTGAGCCTCATGGGGATGCTGGCCGCCGGCGTACACTTTTAGTTTATTGAACAGCTTTCTTCCCAGCCTGTTTTTCGGGAGCATGCCCTTGACGGCAAAACGGATGAGATCTTCCGGGCGTTTTTCCTTTAGATCTTTTGCCGTCGTCTCTGTTAGACCACCGATATATCCACTGTGGCGGTAGTAACGTTTTTGATCGAATTTTTTCCCGGTCAGCTGAATCTTATCTGCATTTATCACGACGATCCAGTCACCGCTATCAACATGCGGTGTGAACAAAGGATTGTGCTTGCCTTGCAGACGCGAAGCAACTATGGTGGCCAGACGGCCGAGAATGGCTCCGTTGGCGTCGACCAGACCCCACTTGCCTTCGTTATCCGATTTTTTGGCACTGTATGTATACTTTTTCACGTTTTTCGAACTCCTAAATTTAATGAATCCGGCATATTTAAACAATTCATCAGAGCCTGTCAAGAAAAAAAACAGAATAATTCCACAAGAGGGTCCATCGGCTCTTTACACCAGGCAATTAATGAACCAATAATATAAGTAGGATCGCTCGAGTATCAAGAGGGATATACCTATACTTGGCGGTTCAGGGTTTGGGGCGTAGCCCCAAACCACTCAACCTAGGATTTATTTAAACGGTTTGGATGGTTTAGTTGGTTCTGATCGATAGGAAGGCCTTCGGCCGTTGAAGTTTCGAGGCAACGGATTTCTTGGCCTCAGCCTCGATTCTCAAGCGACCATCGTCCTTTCGCTTTGAGCCTTCAGCTTTCAGCCAGCCGTCTTTATCCCAGTTCCTCTTTGCCTCATTCCGCATTCCCTATTCCGAAAACAAATCCCGCCCCCTTGGGTTTGGTTCAACAATCGATATCACTGTAAAAGGCTAACCGCAAAATCCTGTTCGAGCAATAATTCCCCGGTTTGCGCATATACATACACTGATGCGGTTTGAAACTTTTCAGGAGAATGCGGCTTGCTTGCGGTAAACCTCATGATCTTAAAATTGCTGATGCCGAAAGCATTGCCTTGTTGTCTACCTGTCGGCTTTCCTGCAACCAGAGACAGTCCGGGTAGGGACACCCATTGAGCCGGCTGAATATCCTCTCCTTTTAGTACTACAATCGCATGCCCGGCAACATGTTGGGAATCCGGGCTGGTATTTTTAAGTTTGAACTGCACCCTTAACGAATTATTGGCTGACTTGACGGAGCATTTAAATTTTTCGACGGCCACACTCAATCCCGACGTAATCGAAGCGCTATCCGGTTGCACTTTGACTTGGTTTTGGTCCTCAGCCTGAGCTGTAGTCATAACAAACGGAGCGGTTTGCTCGGAGTGTTTTGTATCCTGCTCGGTCTGTTCCGGGGATTCTTCTTCGGCTTGATTTCCCGGCACGCTGTCCTGGCGATTAAGTGCACGGGATTCGGCGACCACCAAACGGGTTAAAAGGATGTCTCTTTCATGACGCAATTCCTGGTTTTGCTCTATTTGTTGTTTAAATTGGGATTCAAGCTGATCCTTCTCGCGCAGAATGTTACGGTTCCAAAAAAACAGACCCGCGGCCAGGACGATGATGCTGCATATTACAAGGAGGGTGACTAAAACCATTCCTTTAAAACGCTTAAGCGTTATTGGTTTGCCACGATTCCCGATGTACAGGAGGGTCCAGCGTGACTCCGGATTGAACCATTTGGTTGTGGCCGCAGAACGATCCGCAGGCTTTGGGGTTTCTTTTGAATTTATCATAATGAATCGGAATTCCTAGCCAAATATATTTGAAATTTGTTTCAATTTTTCCATAGCGATGTGCCGGGTTCTTGATGAACATCAAGTAAAAGCCGTTCAATTTCGGTTAAACCAGAACCCGCACACTATCCCCTTTTTTGGTATTGAAGATCAGGGCGGCATTGCCTTTGTTAACCGCAATCTCCAGAAACCCGCGGCTCCCGATAAGCGCCAGCGGGGTTTTTGGCTGGACGCTGCTATAAGTCTCGGATAACCCCGTGATGGCATTGGAACCGATTTCAAACAGAATTTTTTTTTCTTGACCGCTTAGACACACTTCGCCCAACTTTTTAAAATCAATATTGGTTATCAGATTCCCGAAATCATCGATGCCGACAATCTTCCCGACAAGCTCACCGTTTTCTGAAATGCGGGCATACAGGCCATCAAGGTGAACCGCATCCCGCCGGTCAATTTCAGTGCCCAGCTTTCTTAGATCAAGGCCGCCGGATAGATGGGCACCCACCGGAGCAATTATATCCCTGCCGTGAAACGTTCGGCTGATAGACGCTGAAAAATATTTGGAATTTGTTATGCGGATAAGCGCAGAGATGTTGCCTTCGTTGAATAAAAGGGTCAGCACCCCGTTATCGGGGGCTATGAAAATTTGCTTTTTCATTTCAAGTGCCAGCAAAGACCGCTCGCTGCCGACGCCGGGGTCCACAACAACCAGGTGCACGGTCCCGTCCGGGAAATATCCATACGACGCGGAGATGGTAAATGCGGCCTGAACCATGTCCTGGCGATCGATCTGGTGGGTTATATCGACGATGACGGCAGTGGGGTTGATGGATAAAATGACCCCTTTCATCAGTCCTGCATACTCTGCGCCTGTTCCGAAATCCGTCAGTAGTGTGATAATAGACATGGGATTAGATAACCGATATTCTGAACCTTTGAACCTTGAAACCCTGAACCCATATTTTATGAAAACATCTTAGCCTGAACCTTAAATCCCAGGTGTCTGAAGGATTCTTCGGATGCTTTTCGGCCGGATGATGTCCTTGTGATGAAACCGATTTTCAAAAGGTATGGCTCGACAATATCCACCAGTGTGTCGGACTCTTCCTGCAGCGTTGCCGCAATGGCCTCGATCCCCACCGGGCCGCCATGATAAAATTTGATAATAGTATTCAGGTAACGCCGATCCAAATCAGTCAATCCTCTTTCATCAACACCTTCGAGCTTCAAAGCAGCAGAAACCGTACCTGTCGTAATAGTGCCGTCTGCTCTTACCTGGGTGTAATCTCGAACGCGTTTAAGAAGCCGGTTGACAATTCTGGGCGTTCCCCGGGACCGCTGGGCCAGTGTTACGGCGCCCTCATCATCCATTGCAACCCCAAGCAGTGCCGCCGAACGTTTGGTGATTTTCACCAGATCGGACTCGGCGTAGAAATCCAGATTCCTGAAAATGCCAAAGCGATCCCGCAGGGGAGCGGATAGCAGTCCGACCCGTGTCGTGGCGCCCACCAGCGCAAACCGTTTCAACTGAAAGCGATGGCTTCGCGCATGCACGCCTTTATCGAAGACGAAATCAATCGCAAAATCCTCCATGGCCGGATACAAAAATTCCTCAACGGATTTAGGCATTCGGTGAATTTCATCGATAAATAGAATATCGTTGCTCTCAAGATGAGTCAGCAAACCGATCAAATCGCCGCCTTTTTCAAGAGCCGGACCGGACGTGATGGTAAGATTGCCCCCCATCTCATTGGCAATGATGTGGGCCAGTGTGGTCTTCCCGAGACCCGGCGGACCGTGCAAAAGCACATGATCGATGGGTTCGTAGCGCTGCATGGCTGCTTCGATGGCAATCTTAAGCGTTTCCACGACTTCGGTCTGTCCCACATATTCGGAAAGTCTTTCCGGACGCAAAGATAATATTTCGGCATCCTTATCTTCCGGTAAAGGCTCTCCGGCTAACACGTCATGATTGCCGGACGAATATGAAATGATGTCATCGGACATGGCTCACCACGAGTTTTCACAGCAACTTATAGACTTTTAAACATTATAAGTTCCTAATTTGCTCCGTCCTAATTTAAATTACAAATCACAAAACCCAAATCACAAATAAATTCCAATGACAAATATTCAAAACTCCAAACAGGTATATTGGAATTTTAGATTCAATAACTATGCATCTAATTTTTCACTCCGGTAAACTTCATCAAAAAGCTCTTCAGCTGTAGTTATGGACCGGTTGCGCTTAAATGCCTTGTCGATCATTCGTCTGGCATCGGCTGTCCTGTGGCCGAGCTGTTTAATCATAACATCCAGCACCTGTTTTGAAAAGTCAGTGTCAGGGGGAGCTTCCTGATAATCATCCGGGCGGATCAATGCGAATTTACCCATCTTACCTTCCAAGGTGGCGATTATTTTTTGCGCAGTCCTCCGGCCGATACCTTTTAGCTGCGCGAGTTTGTTGACTTCCCCGGATTCGATGGCGCTGGCGATCTCCCGCACGGGGATGCTCAATGCTCTGACGGCTTTTAGTGGGCCGATAGCTTCCACTGAAATAAAGTGCTGGAAGAATTCCTTTTCAACTTCCAGATTAAAACCGATCAACACAGGTTTGGGCTGACGTTCGGTTTGCTGGAAAAATATATAAAGTGAAATTTCCTCCCCGATATTTTTATTTTGCAAAGACTTCATTACAATGGCAGGGAGCAACACTTCGTATCCAATCTGGTTGGCCAAGACCAATACCCGGTCCTCTTCCTTTTTTAAGATTTTGCCTTCTATATAACCAATCATAATCTATGGTAACGGTAAAAGCCGATAAGTGCCAATCCGGCTGCATCGGATGCATGATAGGGTCTTATGGGTGTTTTGTGGTTTAATCGATGGCGGACGGATTCTTCCAGCTGCATTTTACTGGCACTGCCGTTGCCGGTTAACACCTTTTTTGCTTCACGCACGGGGATTTCAATCGAAGGCACACCGGCGCGACATCCGGCAAGCATCACGACACCTGCCACCTGCCCCAGGGATATCCCGGACTTCGGATATCTGGCCAGTGAAAACACATCCTCCACCACCATTAAGTCGGGATTCTCATCTTTTAAGATTTGAAGAAGTTTTGAAAAGATATGATCGAGGCGGTTTGGCAAAGAATTTTTTTTTGAGGTGCTGATACTGCCGAAGGAGTAGCCTTCGATCTTTAAGCCGTTTCCCCGAACGATTCCGACGCCGGTTGCTGCGAGGCCGGGATCTATACCGATGATTGTTATCATCCCGTGTTCAAATCAGGCTCAATTATTTCTTTTATCTTAGATCCTTCACTTTATCTTTGGCGATCTTTGCTTCGTTGGATTTCGGATATTTTTTGATGAGCTCTTCTAATATCAGACGTGAATTGGATTTATCTCCTAAATTATAAAATGCAAATCCCTGTTTCAAAAGAGATGCCGGCACCTTATTGCCTTTGGGATACTTTTCGATCACTTTCTGATACTCGAGAATGGCTTTTTCATACCATTTCTCGCGATAGTAGATTTCACCGATCCAGAACTGGGCATTGTCGGCGCGCTCAGATTTGGGATATCGCTGAATAAGTTCTTGAAATTTCTTTCTGGCGGCATCGGAATCCCCCTGATCGAAAGCCTGTTTGGCCATCCGGTAAATCTCATCCTCCGGAAGCTCCTGTTTGACGCTGTCGGCAGGTGCAGGCGCTGTTTTTGCAGTGGATTTTTCAGCAGGCTTCCCAGCCGGCGGGATTTGCTTGGATGGTTCAAAATTCAAATACTGTTCAATTCGATAGATGCGATCATCATTGGATTTTGCGGTTTTCGCCAGCCGGTCGATTTTATCCTCTTTGACTTTCACAGATTCCGCATCTACTTGGGTTTGTCGATTTAATTGATATTGGATTTCTTCTAATCTACCGGTTAAGGTTCGCATTTCATCATTGAGGGCTTCCATTTTCGCCCGCAGTGAGGCGGCCTGATGCCGCAATGCCTGCTCCTCATCCTCGCGGTTTGCTAAACCGGATTTTAACTGTTGGCTTTTTTGTTGGGACTCTGCGTTGCGAATTTCCAGCTCATTGAGACGTGTGTCTAAAGACGTAAGTTCGTTCTGGGACACACACCCTGACAAAAGGAAAAGGCACACCAGACTGTTTAATATCGTTGTTTTCATGGCAATCAATTATCCTCAATTAAGTTTGACTCAATTGGGGCAGAATACTGAATAATGGCTTTCTTCACCGATTCACGGCCTGTCAACCATGCCGGGCCTGGTTCGGAGAGGCAGCAAGGACCGGCCCGGCCGGCTCCTGCCGCCTTCTCAAATAGATTGGTGACTCCGAATTAATTTACGACAAAATGATCACGTCTGTTCTTGGCCCATGCTTCTTCATTGTTTCTGGGGTCAACCGGTCGTTCCTCGCCATAGCTGATTGTAGTTAAGCGGGACCCATCAATGCCCAAATCGACCAGAAATGCCTTGGCACTCTCGGCACGCCGATCACCCAATGCAAGGTTATATTCATTGGTACCGCGGTCATCACAATGGCCTTCGATGGTCACTGTTGCTTCGGAATTCTCACGCAGCCATTCGGCCTTTTGCAGCAAATTATCCTGCGCGGCGGGTGTCAGGGTCGATTTATCAAACTCAAAATAAATATCTTCCTGCATTACCGCAAGCGGTATCATGGGAGCCGGCGCAACCGCGACTTCCTCTTTTACGACAACTTCTTCCTTCACCTCTTCCTGTACGACAGGTTCCGGGGTTGCATCAACCAATTTCTTTTGGCATCCAACGGTAAACATCAATCCAGGAATTACAAACAACATCGCCCAGTAAATCCATCTCTTCTTTTGCATTTTTCCTCCTTTCACATTCGGAAACACTTCAATTGTTGAAATCGTTCATAGACCATTTTGGGTTTGTCTGCTCTCCGTTCAGCACAAGTAAACGGCGTTGATCGGTTCCAGATGCAGTCATTACGTATATTCGAGAAGGCCCCTCACGGGTTGAGCTGAAGACGATAAGCGTCCCGTCCGGCGACCATGATGGTGCTTCATTATCTCCGGATTCGAAGGTCAATTGGAGTGGCTGCCGGCCTTCGACATCAATCACGGAAATATTATGCTGGTTGTTTACAAACGATGCATATGCAATTTTATCGCCACGCGGGGACCAGCTCGGCTGAGTATTGTAGTTGCCCTCGTAGGTTATTCGTCTGACCTTGCCTGAAACCATATCCTGTATGTATACTTGAGGGTTGCCCGATCGGTTGGAAACAAAAGCCAATTTCTTGCCGTCCGGCGACCACGAAGGAGATAGGTCGCTGCCCCGCATTTTTGTTAATCTTTTAATAATTTTACCCGATCCAGTCAACAGATAAATTTCCTGGTCACCTGAAAAAGAAAGTGTCGCCGCCAGTTCAAATTTTCCCGGAACCCATGCCGGTGTGATGTTGAGGCCTTTTTTGGCTACAGATGTCTCCTGCATTTCAGCCAGGTCTTTAATAAATAGATCGGGTTTGCCCTGCTTGTAGGATGTATAGGCCAGATATTGTCCGTTGGAAGACCACGCCGGGTTTAAGGTTATTGAATGATTGCGAGTCAGCTGTTGTGCATTATAACCATCAAACTCGCAACTGTAAATCTCTTTATTGCCAGAACCGGTGGAAACGAATGCAATTTTGCTGGCGAATATACCTTTGCTGCCGGTTAGATACTGAATCACTTCGCTGCAGAACCGATGAATTATCCTGCGTTGATCGCCCATTTGACCCGAATATTTTTTTCCCAGTATGCGCCGCCCCTTGAACGTATCAAAAAGGCGAAGTTCGATTGCGATTTTTCCATTAGTTTCTTTGTAAAGACCTGTGATCAGAAGTTCCGCCCCAATGACGGTCCAGTTTGCAAAATTGATTTGGGGAGTCAGAATCCCATCGGATTGCGGATTGAAAAGAAAAGCCTGGCGATCGAGTATTTTAAAATATCCGGTAAATTCAAGGCTGGTGGAAAGCAAATCGGCTGATGACGCCGACAACCGAGCTTCTTCCGCTGTTCCGGTTTCATTTTTGAACAACGGAATCGCCAGCGGAATTTTCCTTAAGAAAGGCTTGCTGATATCTATATAATCATACGGGTCGCTGTCGCTTTGGGCAAAACTCGATCCGGCCGCAATCAAAATAAAACCAATCATAACAAACGCAATGCTTTTCAAACAACGCAAGATCATTCCGATATCCCTGCTATGTATATAGGTTATAGTTTTTCAAAGGAATCCTCACACCAGTCTACGTCTTATGCCCCGCTCAAACCGTCGTCGTCAAGAAGATATTTTCAGCGCAGTTGTTCACCATCTCAAGAAGTGGCTATTTGATGCCTTGGGGCGTAAACCTGAGCGCTACTGTCACATACAATGCCCTGACTCCTTCGGGATGCGGTGCGACCGGACTGGCCTTGACGATAGCCTTGTGAGCCGATTCGTCCAGATACGCATTGCCGGATCTTTCCGTAAACCTGATGTCAGTGACTTCGCCGCTGGGTAGAACCCTAAATACAAGGCTGGCCTGCAGCGCCCGGTCGTCTCCGGCCAATTGCTCGGAAAATGCCCAGTGCCTCTCCACTTGAAATGCAACTTCAATTTTATAAATGTCTATCAGGTCCAGCGCGCGCTTGCCACCGGATCCGGCAGTTCCTGATGCACCCGCACCTGCCGTACCCGTGGCGGCCTTGGCGGTCTGGCCTGTCCGTCCGCTATTTGCTTCGGACTGGGCAACCTTCTTTTTTAAAGCTGCGATGGCCTGATTGACGGATTCGGATTTAGATTTCTCGACTTTTTTTTGAACCCCGGATACTGCCTGGTCAATCATTTTCCGACGATCCAGGGTTTTTTTCTTAAGAGATTTCTTAACTTTCCATTTGCCTTTTTCAGGAGCTAGTGAAACCGTTTTTTTGGGTTTCGGTGTAACCGGAATCGACTTGGGAGGCACTTCAATCACCGGCGCTTTGGCCTTATTTTTTACTTCGGGTTTCGGTATGCTGACGGTCTTGGCTGCCGATTTGGATACCGGCGCCGGCGCAGATGCCGGCGGACCGGGTAGCGATACTAAACTGACGTTAATCGATCCGGGCGCAAACCGGCGCCTGGGGGCCGACTCCGGCAATAATACCATGTATCCGATAAAACCCAGATGAATGAAAAGCGAAATTCCAAAATAAAGCATCATCGTACGGGAATCAGTTCCCAGCCCCAACGGATACGCAGAAGAATGGTTGTTTTTTTTTATCAACTTTCTGTGTTTGACGCGTCACTTATTTTTTTTAGAACCGCCGGTTCGGTGATCATGCCCAGCTGATCGATGCCCGACTTTTTAATTTCCGCCATCACCTGAACAACGATTCCATAGGGAATATTCTTGTCGGCTTTGAGGTAGACTTCCCGATCGCTGCGGCCTTGAAGCATTTTATTTAGTTTTTCACCCAAAAAATCGACAGCAACCTTAAAGTCATTGATATAAACCAGGTTGTTTTTGTCGATCGTAATGACAAGATGTTCCTTTTCGGAATCAAGCGGTTTGGCCGTTGCCTCAGGCAAATCGACGTTCAAGCCTTCTACCATCATGGGTGCGGTGACCATGAAAATAATTAAGAGAACCAGCATGACATCCACAAATGGGGTGACGTTAATGTCAGACATGAGTTCCCTATGGTTCCCTGCGTTAGCCATTATTTTCTCCTCTCGATCCGCAAAATGTCGCGCTCAATGATGTTGAGAAAGTCAGCTGAAAAACTCTGCATTTCAGATTCGACAACTCGGATTTTATTCATAAAAAAATTGAACGCGATGACAGCCGGTATGGCGGCTGCCAGTCCTGCAGCAGTCGCCACAAGCGCCTCGGAAATACCGGGCGCGACCACCGCCAGGCTGGCGGAGCCGCTTTGACCGATTCCGCTGAAAGAGTTCATGATTCCCCACACCGTCCCAAACAAACCGATAAACGGCGTGGTGTTGCCGGTGGTTGCCAGAAAGGGGACCATTTGCGTCATGCGGGTCATCTCTGTGTTTATCGCCCGGCGCAATGCCCGGTTTACATTGCCCATTCCGCTGAATGTTGTACCGAAGGAAAGATCTTCTCCGGCTTCCTCTGATGATTGCGGCTGAGATGAGTCGCCGCCGGACTGACTCGTTTTTTTTAATTCCACATAGCCGATACGAAAAATTCGGGCTACCGGACTTCCATGAAGCTGCTTGGCTTTTGAAAAGGCGTTGGACAGATCCCGGCTTTTCCAAAAAAAATCAGTAAATTCGGCAGACTGTTTGAACGCCTTTTTGATGTAACGATATTTGATTAAAATAATTGCCCATGAGGTAACGGAAAAAAAAAGCAGCAGAAGCAGAACTAATTGGACGATAACGCTGGCATTGCCAATCATGTGAATCAAATCAATCTGGGCAACCGGCATATAACACTCCGTTTTTTTTAGTTAATAAAATGTATAATTTTTTGGATAATTTGGAATATAAGGACAAATCTGCAGTAAACAAGTTTAATAACTTTCTGTTTTCATTATTCTTAGTTATACCAGAAATCAAAAAAGTGTCAACATGTTTGAAGTCTTATGTTTCCATCGATAATTTTGGCCTTGCTTTCGAAGGCGGCGACATTTATGGGTATGGTTGGCAGGGTTATGATCGTTAGGATCTTTGATAGCTGGTGCCGCAGACGAGTTCCGTTTTGCGCGCTCCAGATTGTGCGTACTGCGGACCTGGTGAAAAGCGTAGCGTATAACAACCGGTAATGATCCTGACGATCTATACCATCCAAACGACCTTAACCAAGAACAAAGGACAGATATGAAAAACATCGCCAATTTGCTGTTTGAGGCCAAAATTCTAAAAGAAATCCCCAGGTCAGGGTATCACTTTCTGGGCGTCGGTAAAGAGTCGGTTGCTGAACATTGTTTCAGTACAACATTTATTGCCTATGTGATGTCCCGGATGGAACCGGAGATAGACGCATTGAAATTAATCTGTATGTGCCTGATCCATGACCTGCCGGAGACCAGGATCGGAGACCTGAACACTGTACATAAAAAATATGTCAAGGCCGACGAAACCAAAGCGTTTAAGGACACAATCGAGAGGCTCGCTTTCCGACAAGATCTGACCGATCTCTTCGATGAATTTAACGCGGGCCGTTCTATAGAAGCCAAACTCGCCCATGACGCCGACCAGCTTGCGCTTATTTTGGAGTTAAAGGATCTGATGGATATTGGATATAAACCGCCTGAAACCTGGATCCAAAATGTGATCGGCCGGCTCCAAACTGAAACCGGCCAGAAAATAGCTCGGGCCGTTATGGATACCCCGCGGGATGCGTGGTGGCGAGACGAATGAAGGGATATTTTCGATTGAACATTCATTCGTCAATTCCGGTTTATCAGGGGCAATCAAGATATATCTACCTACTGTGACCTTATTCAGGAAATCGCGATAATTCTGTTGACATGCCAAATGAAAATAACTAAGAATTAATTTTTTTATGGCCTCATAGGTTCCCCGACGAAAACAGGGAGGAAAAAATGATCTGGATAAAGCAAGCCCTCTGGTCTTCCATTGGGAAAAAGCTGATGATGGCGTTGACCGGCCTGGCATTCATAGGTTTCCTGATGGCTCATCTGGCAGGAAACCTCACCATCTATGGCGGCGGAGAGGCATTTAACGCTTATGCCGAAAAACTGCATTCCCTGGGACCGCTGCTCATCGTTTTTGAATTGGGGCTGGTGTTATTTGCAGGGGTACATATCACTACCGGAATTGTTTTATTCCTTCAAAACCAGCAGGCCCGGCCGACCGGTTATTCGCGCTATGAATCGTCCGGGGGGCGTACCTTGAGCTCGAGAACCATGCCGTATACCGGTCTGATCATTTTGGGATTTGTCATATTTCACTTAATTAATTTTAGCTTTGTCGATAAAGCCGATCGAACCATTTACCAAATAGTCTCTGCCGCGTTTGCAAACCCGGTATACGTTATCATCTATATAGCGGTTATGATTATTGTGGCATTACATGTCCGCCACGGGTTGTGGAGCGCATTTCAGACACTGGGAGGCAACCACCCAAAATACATGCCGGCGATCATGATGCTCAGTGTCGCTATCGGACTTATTGTCGCAGTGGGATTTGGCTTTCTTCCGATATATATCACCCTAAGTGTTTAGAGAGGATAAATTATGCAATTGGACGCCAAAATACCCGGCGGCCCCCTCGAAGAAAAATGGGATCGTCACCGTTTCGACCTGAAGTTGGTCAACCCGGCCAACAAACGGAAATTCGAAATCATCGTCATCGGTACCGGGCTGGCGGGCGGTTCAGCTTCTGCCAGTCTGGCTGAGCTTGGATATCATGTAAAAACCTTCTGTATTCAAGATTCCCCTCGACGCGCGCATAGCATCGCTGCTCAGGGGGGTATCAATGCCGCCAAGAATTACCAGAATGATGGCGACAGCATTTGGCGGCTTTTTTATGACACGATAAAAGGGGGCGATTTTCGATCCAGAGAAGCCAATGTTTACCGCCTGGCACAACTTAGCAATAATATCATAGACCATTGCGTTGCCCAGGGGATACCCTTCGCGAGAGATTACGGGGGATTGCTGGATAATCGTTCGTTTGGCGGAGCTCAGGTGTCCCGGACATTTTATGCCAGGGGACAGACGGGACAACAGCTGCTGCTCGGTGCTTACGGCGCTTTGATGCGTCAGGTCGCGGCCGGAAATGTGGAAATGTTCCCACGCCGCGAAATGCTCGACCTCGTTGTCGTCAACGATCAAGCCCGGGGAATTGTAGCCCGCAATCTAATCAACGGTGAGATTGAATCGTACGCTGCCGATGCTGTTATTTTGACCTCAGGCGGTTATGGCAACATATATTATCTTTCCACAAACGCCGAATCTTCGAATGTGGGGGCCTGTTTTCGCGCCTACCAAAGAGGCGCCCTATTCGCCAACCCGTGCTTTACACAAATTCATCCGACGTGTATCCCGCACACCGGAGACCACCAGTCCAAACTAACCCTGATGAGTGAAAGTTTAAGAAACGACGGTCGTGTGTGGGTACCTCGCAATACCGGTGACATCCGCGAACCTCAGGATATCCCTGAATCCGATCGTTTCTACTTTTTGGAAGAAAAATATCCCAGCTTCGGCAATCTGGTTCCGCGGGATGTCGCTTCTCGAAATGCCAAGGAACAATGCGATGCGGGTCGCGGCGTCGGCTTGACGAGATGTGCGGTGTATCTTGACTTTTCAGATGCCATCCAGCGTGATGGCAAAGATGTCATCGCTAAAAAATATGGCAACCTCTTTGAAATGTATGAACGGATTTCCGATGAAACCCCCTACAAAACACCGATGATGATTTTTCCGGCGTCGCACTATACAATGGGGGGCTTATGGGTGGATTACAATTTGATGAGTAACATTCCAGGCTTGTTTGTTCTGGGCGAAGCCAATTTTTCAGATCATGGCGCCAACAGGCTGGGTGCCAGCGCTTTGATGCAGGGACTTGCTGACGGTTACTTCATCATTCCATATACCATTGGCGGATACTTTGCCGGAACAACTTTAGAACCGATCACGACAGGCCATGCTGCATTCAATCAGGCTGTTCAAGAAGGTCAGGCAAAGCTTCAGCGGCTGATGTCGATTCAGGGTAAGCGGACAGTGGACAATATTTTCAGAGAATTGGGGAAAATCATGTGGGAATATTGCGGTATGTCCCGGAATGCAGAAGGGCTCGATAAGGCCTTGCAATTGCTACAAAATCTACGGGCCGAGTTCTGGGACAACGTCCTAGTACCTGGAACCGACAAAAATTTCAACAAAAGTCTCGAGAAAGCCGAACGCCTTGCAAACAGTCTGGAATTTGCAGAAACAATGGTCTTTGATGCATTGACACGCAATGAGTCCTGCGGCAGCCATTTCCGAACTGAGTTTCAAACCGAAGAGGGTGAGGCCAGACGCGATGATGAAAACTTCTGTCATGTATCCATATGGGAATACCAGGGCCAAGAAAAGAGACCGGCTTTTCACAAGGAGCCCCTAGCCTTCGAAAACGTCGAATTGTCACAGAGGAGCTACAAGTGAAAAAATTACCCAAAACATTAAATTTAACGCTGAAGATTTGGCGCCAGCAGGGACCCCAAAGCAAGGGACGTTTTGAAAAGATACCGGTCAAAAACGTTTCGGTGCATATGTCTTTCATTGAGCTTTTGGATTCCGTCAATGAGCAACTTACCCTCGAGGGCAGGGACCCGATCGCGTTTGATAATGACTGCCGGGAGGGCATCTGCGGTGCGTGTGGTGCGGTGGTAGAAGGCCGAGCTCACGGCCCGGAAAAAGCCACGACGCTGTGTCAACTGCACATGCGAAAATTTTCCGATGGTGATACGATTGTCGTGGAGCCGTTTCGAGCTAAAGCATTCAAAGTCGTCAAGGACTTGGTGGTAGACCGCAGTGCGCTGGATAAAATAATCCAGGCTGGCGGATATATATCCGTTAATACCGGCGGCGCGCCGGACGCTAACGCCCTGCCAATAGCTCAGGAAACGGCTGATAAGGCTATGGATGCCGCAGCATGTATCGGCTGCGGCGCGTGTGTCGCAGCCTGTCCCAGCGCATCTGCAATGTTATTTGTCAGTGCCAAGGTTTCTCAATTGGCGTTGTTGCCCCAAGGCAAACCCGAAGCCGCAAAGCGTGCTATGGGCATGGTCAAAACGATGGATGCTTGTGGATTCGGAAATTGTTCCAATCATCGCGAGTGTGAAAATACGTGTCCAAAGGAAATTTCGATTGTCAACATTGCACGCCTCAACCGGGAATTTTTTAGGGCAAGTTTTGCTTTGGTGGAATAGGGAATTGAGATTCCGGATCCGAGACGGGATATTTACGTTAAGAGGCAGATTTAGCCCCAATTGAGTCAATCTCAATAGACGCGGTATTTGGTACTATGTATCAGGTACCGGTATAGGAGGATTTTCCCGATTTTTATAATTCACTTTGCGAAGACCAAGGTTAAGTCATCAGTTTAGGGAAGACATATGAAATAAGCGCGGATTTCCGATAAACACCAATACCGAATCCCCAATACCCAGTACCCATCTATCAGCGTCCCAGGATCGTTTCGATGTCCTTAACCAAATTAAGCAGATCAAAAGGTTTCGACAAGATATTGGTAAAGCCCAGTTTAACGACTTCATCAAGTTTGGGATGATCCGGATGTCCGGTGGTAATGATAACTTTTAAATTAGACAATTCAGGTTCACTGCAAATATTGCGGCATACCTCCAGCCCATCCATTTCGGGCATGAATATATCTAGGATAAGAAGATCCGGACGATAAGTCCCCAGCCTTATCGATGCTTCAATCCCGTTGGACGCCTCTTCCACCAGATACTGCCGATCCATAGTCAGTGCCTCGATGAGAATCTGGCGAATGGCATCGTCATCATCTACCACCAGAATTTTAGCGGCCCGGCGTTTTAACAGGGTCGGCAAATAAACGTTAAATGATGTCCCCCGGTCCCGGCTGGTTTCAAAGTCAATTACACCATCGTTGGCTTTGACCAGCGAATAAGTAACGGAAAGGCCAAGACCGGTACCGCCTTCGGATTGTTTGTCCGTTACAAACGGCAAAAAAATCTTATCTGCGATCGCCGGAGAAATGCCCCGGCCGTTGTCGCTGATGCGAATATAGACCATTCCGTCTTTGATTCTCAAGCCCGTTTTAATTTCGATCTCTCCCTGGTTGTGATTAACCGCCTGAATGGCGTTGATGGTGATGTTTAGAACGATCTGTTCAATGCTCTGAAGATTAGCTTCAATGTCGGGAAGATCATCCGCCAGGTTTAGTTTTATGTTCACATCGGATTTTCGCAGGGTGGATTGGGCCAGCCGCAAAGCGTTTTTCACAGCGCTGTTGACTTGCAGCGGCATCTTTTCGGCAACATTGGATTGCCGTGAATAATTTTTAAGATCGGAGACTGTTTTGGCAATGCGATGGGCAGCCATTTCCATATCGGCGACGAGTTGATCCAGATTATCTGTTAGAAAATCATAGGCAAAGCCGCCGAATTTTCGTTCCGGCTCGATTTGCTTTCTCTCCATTATTATCGGCAGCAAATCCACCCATATTTTTTTCAGCAGCGGGATGTTGTACAACATCAGGTTGATCGGATTATTGATTTCATGAGCCACCCCTGCTACCAGAGTTCCCAACGTTTCCATTTTCTGGGCCTGCTGAAGCTGCGGCTGGATTTCACGGAGGTCCTTTTCAGCAAGTCGTTGGCTGGCCTCGGCCTTATCAATCAGCAGTCTCATATCGGCCAGTTCACTGATCAGCTCCTCTCTGGTTTTCTGCTTTTCGTTCATTGGGTTCAGGTGTCTTTGACCAGTTTCTTCTTCACGTATTTTCGAACCCTATCGACAGGGACATCGGTGTGAATACCAGGGCAGGAACCGGCCATGATCAGCCAGTTTTTAGCATCCACCAGAATACTCTCGATAAAAGGCCAGTTCCGGCACATCCGGGGTTTGACCGGATGGATCGTGCAAATTTTATCCCAAAAGATACAGTAGCCATCCGATCTTTGAGCCAACACCGGCATTGTCCCGGAAAGGCTGCAATATCGGTCAACAAATTTTTCGGGATCTGAGCCAATATAATGGGCAATGGCGTCAATGTCTTCCGCGGTTAGGTAGGTGCCGCCGAATCCTTGACAGCAATCGCCGCACCTGCGGCATTCAAACAGTTCTTCCGGTCCGATGCAATCAGAGGGCATGACGGGTATCCATGGCTTTTTTCAGCGTAACCTGGTCCACATACTTGAGATCACCCCCCATGGGGACCCCCGATGCTATCCGGGTAACTTTAATCTGACACGTTTCCAGGAGCTGGGCAATATAAGAGGCGGTGGCCTCACCTTCAACGTTGGTACTCGTGGCCAGCACAACCTCTAACACCTGATCTTTCTGGACCCTGGCCATCAACTCCCGGATCCGAATATTCTCGGGACCGATTCCGTTCATGGGTGAAAGCGCGCCCGATAGGATGTGATACATACCGTGAAACGCACCGGACCTTTCAATGGCCACCATATCCGCCGGCTGCTCGACCACACATAAAAGCGATGGGTCTCTGGCCGGATCGCTGCACAAAGTACATAAATCACCGTCGCTCAGGGCGAAACACCTGGTGCAAAATCTCACCTTATCTTTGATATTCAAAATGCTTTGCGCCAGTTGCTCGGCTTCATGACGCGGTGCACGCAGGATGTGCATGGCCAGACGTTCGGCCGTTTTTTCACCGATACTCGGAAGCCTGGCAATATTTTTTATCAAATTCTGAATCGAAGCTGGATAATAACCCATGGTAAATTGCCTAAAAAGTCTAAATTTATATAATTTCGTTCCGCCGCATTCGGCTTATTTAACTATAGTCAATCTGCTAAAATCCACAACTCGCAACCCGCAACCCGCAACCCGCAACCCGATTCACATCAATCCCGGTATATTCAGCCCGCCGGTCAGTTTGCTCATTTCAGCGCTGACCATTTCCTGAGCCTTAGCCAGAGAATCGTTTACTGCAGCCAGAACGAGGTCTTGAAGCATTTCGATATCATCCGGGTCGACAACCTCTTTTTCTATATGAATCGATACAACCTGCTGTCGTCCATTTGCGACGACGTTTACCATACCGCCACCGGAACTGGATTCGACTGTCTTGTCAGCAAGTTCTTCCTGCATTTTTAGCATTTTTGATTGAAGCTTCTGAGCCTGCTTCATCATGTTTCCCATACCTTTCATACACGTACCTCCATAAAAATGTATTAATTTAAAGCATATTGTCTACTGTCAGAATAATCCCGATAAGGGCCTACAGCAACTTCACATCAATCAGCTTACCGTTAAAAATTTCAACGGCATCCGCCACCAGGGGATGGCTGAGCGCTTTTTTTTTTAGCTCATTGTCATGAGTTTTTTTTTTTTGGTAGTCATCATCAGACGCTGTTCCACGGGCCAGTCGAATATCTTTTGGGCTGCCCAAAACGTCCGTACAGACGTGTTGCAGCACGGCCATATTTTTTTCACGCTGAATCATCTTCAGTGTGAAACCATTGCCGGGCACTTCGATTTCTAAACGCTGGTCCTCTACTTTTTTTAGCCTGCACTTTGCCAGATTGGCGGCCAAAGACGGATTTTTGTTTGCAATAATCTTTGAGATCCGCTTCCAGGCCTCATCTGAATTTTCCGCAGGACGATTGGTTGCGGTAGATTCTTCAGTTTTATCCCTGGATCTCTTGGCCCCGCTTTTTGATCCACCCGGTAAGGTTTTCCCTTGGGATCCGGTAGGAGGATCCTTTTTTTTGATAGCTGAATGGGGGGGCGCGGCAAATTCCTGCGACTGGCCGTGTGCGAACATCTCATCTCTAAGGATATCGAGTTTGTCGATCAGTAGGTCTATGGGCAAAGCCGGCTTTGACTGCAACATCCTGATCAGTGCCATCTCCAGGGCCAGTTTAGGCTGGGCAGAAAGCCTGATGGAGGCGTCTTCTTTATAAAGCAGATCGAAAATCTGGTTCAATACCGGGGTAGAGGTGGTTTTAGCCTGAGCCACTAAATGATCGACCTCTCCGGCTGGAAGGTCAACAAGTTTGTTGACTTTTTTACCCATGGCAGCGACCAGTAGATTCCTGAAATGTTCCGTTAGATCCGTAAAAAGCTTTTTCATATCGTGGCCGTGGTCATAGATATCGTCCAAGAGATCCAGTACCGCGGGAATATCAGCCTTTAAAATTGAGTCGGAAAGATCGAAAATAAATTTTCTGTCGATAATTCCCAAAATGTCCAGTACTTGCTCATGGGTTAGCGGCCCTTGAATACACGTCATAATTTGATCAAGCAGACTTAGTCCATCCCGCATACTGCCGCCGGCTTCGCGGGCGATAAGTCCGAGGCTTTCCTCAGCGACCTCGAAGCCTTCCTGACGACAAAGCGAGGCCATATGGGTTGAAATCGAATTCAAATCTATACGCCTGAAATCATGCCGTTGACAACGGGAAAGAATCGTTATCGGTATCTTGTGAGGTTCGGTGGTTGCAAACATGAACATCACATGGGCGGGCGGTTCTTCGAGTGTTTTTAAGAGGGCGTTAAAGGCCGCCGTGCTGAGCATGTGAACTTCATCAATTATATAAATTTTGTTCGGACTGTGGGCGGGCATATATTTGATATTTTCCCGCAATTCCCTGACCTGATCGACGCTGTTGTTGGACGCGCCATCGATTTCAAAAACGTCTACCGCCTTGCCCGCGGTGATCTCGCTGCAGGATCTGCAGGCATTGCAAGGAACAGGTGTAGGACCATCCTTGCAATTCATTGCTTTGGCCAGTATTCGGGCAACCGTTGTTTTGCCGGTACCGCGCGGGCCGGAGAACAGGATGGCATGGGCGACCCGGCCCGCTGAAATCGCATTGGTTAACGTTCGGGTGATATGAGCCTGCGCGACAACCTGTTCAAAGGTTTGCGGGCGATACTTGCGTGCAAGAACGAGATAGGACATAAGGAGTGTAGTTTAGTTATCCGTATTGTGATGATGGCGGAGAGAGAGGGATTCGAACCCTCGGTGCCGCTTTTGACAGCACACACGATTTCCAGTCGTGCTCCTTCAGCCAGCTCGGACATCTCTCCGCATTTGTTGAATGTTCATATTATAAAAAATTCCCGGCAATGTACTAAAATCTGTTAACGCGTCTATGGATCGACCCACCTGGCGGAGAGGGTGGGATTCGAACCCACGATCCCGTTTTTGACAGGATACTGCTTTTCGAGAGCAGGGCCTTCAGCCGCTCGGCCACCTCTCCGGATAACTTACAGTTCCAGGTTCATGGTTCCGGGTTCAAAGATTAAAATATATCGAAATTGTTAAGGGTGGAACATGACATCATCAATTGATTTTTTTCACCCAGTGGGTGAAACAGCCTTGCCGCCCCCATCAATACGAAGCCTCAATGACATCAGGTAGTTATGACTATTTAACCCAAAACCTTGAACGATGAACCACTTAACCCAGGTATGTATGGGTAGGTCTCAATATACTTTTTGCATAAGACTGTCAACGACCATCTGGCAGAGTAGTGCCCATTTTAAGACTTGAAAGGCAGAATTGCAATGGGAAAAATGGCTTGGATCAATAGAATGACCGCTGTTCCGTGCGATGCAGCCTTTTATGGTCTGAACATCCACTCGACCTCATCCGTATAGTTATTCTTTTCGTCCCATATGATCAAGGGGGAGGCAATTTTAAGATCCGGACGGCCGCCTTTTACACCTTCGATAAGAATTAAAGTCGCCTCTGTCTCCTGACGGGAGTGTATCATCCGAATGAATTTCGGTTCAATGCCATCGGCTCGCATCCGGGACAGGATATCGGTCAAACGCCCGGCCGTATAAATTAGAACCAACCGTCCCGCCGCACGCAGCATTCGGTGCGACGTTTGAATGACGTCGTCTAAATTTGCTTTGATTTCATGGCGGGCCACAGCACGTTGTGCGTCCGGATTGATTCTGCCGGATCCTCGTCTGCGGAAAGGTGGATTGCAAACCACCAGATCCACCGGGCCGGCGGTCATAGCCGGCCTGAGCGATTTCATATCGGCACAAATAACAGAAATGCGATCGTGCAGCTGGTTTTCCCGCACGTTGGAAACGGCCAGCTCGGCAAGCTCCGCCTGCACCTCGACCCCATAAATTTCAATCTGCGGTTGTCGATAGGCTAAAATGAGAGGAATAATCCCGCAGCCGGTCCCTAATTCAAGCACTTTATCCCCGGACCGTGGAACGGCAAAATTGGCCAGCAGAACAGCATCTATGGAAAAACGATAGCCTGCCCGTTCTTGGGTGATTCGAATTTTTCCATTGAAAAATGTATCGGTGGTATGGGAGTTCATGAATCAGCCAATTAACGATATCCGCATTCTCTACATCGTCCCAATTTTAAATTTCAGATCATCGATAAGCGATTTTCCAAGGGCCTCGTTCAGTTTGGCAATCATCTCCTCTTTTAAGAATTGAAGCTGATGAACCCATGTTGAACTCGTCACATGTACCAACAGAATCCTGCCTTTAAAGGCGGCAGGTTTGGCATTTTTAGAAATAACATCACCGACAATGCTGTCCCAAACATGCCAAACTCGGATCAATTCGCCATCAGATTCGCGACGATAGGTTTTTAAAACATCATCGATTATACTACCGATGTGGACAAATTTTGATTTTTTTTTTATTTTCATTTCAGCAAGTAAACTGCCAGCCGATCTCTAACGTGTCAAGTAAAACTCGGCCTATATGCTTTTTACTTGACTTGAATGGCAGGGCAACTTATTGTAACATAAAAATTTACGAATCATAATCTTTTCATCGCGCCCGCGGGTATCGTTATCCGGCGGCGCTTAGCAGATATATGCGATTCAAGCACAGTCTGTCTTGAATCTGCTGTCATTAACCATTTTACGGGAAACAAACTATGAGTTGGGATTGGGATAAGCTGAAACAGCAGCAACAAGGCAGGGGCGGTGGTATGGGCGGCGGCACGCCACCCCAGATGGATGAAATTCTGGAGAAATTCAAAAAATTCAAACTGCCCGGCGGCCCGCTGGTAATTCTGGTGATTGTTATCATCATGGTTGCTTCAAGCACTTTTTTTACCGTCAAGCAGGATGAAGTCGGTATCGTCCAGCTTTTCGGCAGATATGTCCGTACCGCCCAGCCGGGACTTAACTTTAAATTGCCCATTGGCCTCGAAAAGGTCACCAAGGTCAATGTCAAACAAATCAGGACCGAAGAATTCGGGTTCGCTTCGGCCACAACCGAAAGCAGATCGCGCTTTAAGGCCGGATCCGAAAATATTAACGTTGCGCTGATGCTCACCGGAGATCTGAATGTCGCCTTGGTACCTTGGATTGTCCAGTACCGGGTTAAAGATCCCTACAATTATCTGTTTAAGGTGCGCGACGTTCGCAGAATCCTCACCGATATGTCCGAAGCCTCGATGCGACTGGTGGTGGGCGACCGCAGTATCAACGAGGTCATCAGCAAACGGGATGAAATTGCGGTGGAGGCCCGGGGACTGCTGCAAAAAGAACTGGACCAGGCCGAAACCGGTATCCATATCGTCACCATCGAAATGAAAAGGACTAATGTTCCCGGCCCTGTGCAGCCTTCTTTTAACGAGGTCAACCAGGCTACCCAGGAAAAAGAACAACTGATCTACCAGGCCAAAGAGGAATACAATAAGTCAATTCCGCGAGCGCGCGGTGAAGCGGACCGCACCATCAAAACCGCGGAAGGCTATGCTTTGAATCGCGTTAACCGGGCCAAGGGTGACGCCGCCAGGTTTACCTCGATTTACCAGGAGTATGTCAAGGCCAAGGATGTCACCAAACGGCGGATGTATCTCGAGACCATGGGAAAACTCTTCCCGAAACTGGGTGCCAAGTATATCGTCGATGCGGATCAGAAAAATTTTCTGCCTTTACTGAATATCGGAAAACAAAGTGGTGCTGAAAAATGAAAAATAAAGGAATCCTTATTATTGTAATAGTTGCTGCGGCAGCTTTCCTCGCTTACAACGCTGCCTACACCGTTGACGAAACCGAACAGGTCATCATTACACAGTTCGGCAGAATCGTTGGAACACCGAAAACGGATCCGGGCCTTAGATTTAAGCTGCCTTTCATCCAGAATGCCAATTATTTTGCTAAAAACCTGCTGGACTGGGACGGAGATCCGGGTCAGATTCCCACCCTGGATAAAACATTTATCTGGGTCGATACCTTTGCCCGCTGGAAAATTACAGACCCGGTAAAATTTTTTCAGACCGTCAACAACCAGTTCAGCGCGGTCGGCAAACTCAACGATATTATCGATCCGGCCGTCAGGAATTTTATTACCTCGCACTCCTTGATCGAGGCCGTTCGCAAATCATCCCGTTTGCTCGATACGTCTGACGTCGAAGTTGAGGACCGCATCAGAACGTCCTATGCAGTTTCCGTCGGCCGTGAAAAGATCACCCAGGGGATACTGAAGCAGGCCCAGCCCAAACTGGCTCAGTTCGGCATCGAACTGGTTGACGTAAAAATAAAACGCATAAATTATGTCGAACAGGTCAGAAAATCCGTCTATGGACGAATGATTGCGGAGCGCAAGCAAATTGCCGAAAAATATCGCTCTGAGGGAAAGGGTGAGGCCCAGAAAATACTGGGTGAAAGGGAAAGAGACTTGCAGGAAATAACATCGGAGGCATACCGCACGGCTCAGGAAGTCAAGGGTAAAGCCGATGCCCAAGCGACCATCATTTATGCCGAGGCCTATGGCGTTGATCCCCAATTTTATTCGTTTGTCCAGACGCTTGAAATTTATGATCAATCCTTGGGCGAAAAAAACACCCTGATACTTTCGACCGATTCAGAATTTTTAAAGTATCTCAAGGAATACCCGGAGTAACTGCCGGATATCGTTGAATTTCCAATCTGCTGTGTGCGGGAACTAATAGATATAACAGCGCAACAAAAAAGCACCGACGCATTTTACATGCCCGGTGCTTTTATTTAGATCCAGAAAAGATTGCCGGTATCATTATTTACCTTTCCTTCTCTGATGACGTGTTTTGGCCAATAATTTTCTATGCTTGTGTTTTCGCATTTTCTTTCTGCGCTTTTTTACAACACTGCCCAATTCATCACCTCCCTTTAAAATTATGGTACGCATCAATATTATTACAATTCGTAAACGGTTTAATTAACACACCTGATGAGCTTATGTCCACACCTTTTTTGGGGATGAAACAAGAAAACTTGCGCTAATTAATGATAATGATTCCTGTGCCCTCGAATCGGGGCAATGTCGGCATCTGATCCCGGGGGAAAACAACCTTATTCTAAGAGGGTAAGCTTCATATAAAATCGGACTGGACGATGCCGTATTCTCAGGCTTGAAATTATTACAGTTTATCAGTATAGTCCTAATAGAAAGTTCATATCGGATCAATCAATCCCGGATTATAA
>JBAVYC010001115.1:0-1893 GCA_049698595.1 Desulfobacterales bacterium
CGTCCAAACCTTCCTGTTTTTTTGTGGGGTCATCGGCGCCAAAAAAACCTTGCCGGGCCAGGCGATCAAAATTTTCCATCAGCGCCTTTCCGGCAGATTCCACATGGCTCAGCCGCAGTGATTTAAAGGAACCGTCATCATTCATGGGAATGCAGCCGTGGTAGAGCAGATTCCCATTGTAGGTTTTATAGATGCTGCCCTCGGCAAAGAGATAGCGCGCATGCCGCTGTAATTTTTCACTGTTTAAAAATGCCAGTTTCAATCGTGCGACCACATGGTGTTCAGAAGGGGTTAAGGCATAAGGATCGTGGGGCCCAACAGTTGGAAATTCAATGTCAAGCAGAGGATAGATACGCTTGTCTATCCTAACGGTTCCCCGCTCGAAGTCAACTTTATCCAGGAGCAAACGATCCTCAAGGCCGTATTCCGGTCGACGCCTGATGATCTGGGCTTCAAGCTTGAATTGGATGATGGTGATCGCTTTGTGCATTTGGGCCATCAGTCTGCGCTCGCCTTCCGAATCGTCAGACTGATTGAATCCCTGCGGCATGAACCGGTTACAGGAGTAACTACCGTAAGTTTCGATCGCAAAGGAGGCCAGAGGCAGCAGGCTCACGGCATATCCGTTTTCCAACGTCTCCATATTGCCATGACGTAAGGAAATCCGGATAACATTGGCGATGCAGGCATCACTACCGCCTGCCGCTCCCATCCACAAGATATCGTGGTTGCCCCATTGAATGTCGACGCTGTGGTAGGCCATCAAGCGCTCCACGATGAGATGCGCACCGGGACCGCGATCGTAGATATCACCCACAACATGGAGATGATCGATTGCCAGACACTGGATGGCTTGGGCTATGACGACAATTAAGGCTTTGGCGTGGCCGGTAGTGATGATCGTCTCTATCAAGCCTTGATAATAATCGCACTTATCCGTCAATTGTTCCTGTTCGTAGAGCAGTTCTTCAACCAGGGCTTCAAATCGGCCTTCGATCAACCGCCGAACCTTTGCGCGCGGGTATTTCGATGAAACCGAGCGCAATACACGGATAAGTCGCAACAAGGTGTCTCGATACCATTGCCGTTGCTCACCAGCAACGGGCAGCATAACCCCCAACATCGTTTCAGGCGTGTAAATCAGGGCACCTAAATTCACTTTTTCGGCATCAGACAACGTATCGCCAAAAATTTCGGCGATCCTGCGCTTGATCGCGCCGGAGGCATGGCTGACTACTTTGCAGAAGGCTTCGAACTCACCGTGAATGTCCGAAATAAAATGCTCGGTGCCCTTAGGTAGGTTAAGCTGGGCCTGCAAGTTGATAATAGCCTCGGCGGTAGTCTGCAGTGACGGGTACGCTTTTGCCAGGTGGTTCAGGTAGCGCACATGATCTGGAAGTGGGTCCATGGAGTCGATTCCTCTTTGGCTCGAAAGATGATCCGAATTGCTTTCAATAGATTGCCCTAAATCAAATCACCGTATTATGCAGCAGCCATAGTGGATGTTCAGAGAACTATGCTTGATGTGCGCTGCCAAGTACGTTGATATTTTTGTGCTTGACCATTTTTATGAGCTCATCGCGTGCCGGTCCCAGATATTTACGGTTATACTTCCGACAATCGAACTTGCGATAACAACTCGTTTACCTGTACAAGCGATCCAACCGCCGTGCCGCCCTGGCTGGCGGTTGCCGCACCGCAGGCAATCCCCCGGCACAACGCCTCGGGCATGCTGTGGCCCTGGCTTAATCCCCACACCAGACCCGCCACCATGGAATCGCCGGCGCCAATGGGGTTGCGTTCGACAATTTCAGGACTAGCCGCCAACCAAGCCTTGTGACCAGTGACCAGCAACGCACCTTGTTTGCCTAAAGAGATAATCACATTACCCGG
>JBAVYC010001116.1:0-3175 GCA_049698595.1 Desulfobacterales bacterium
TAAAAATTACCTGAAGTTAAACGATACGATGAAACCAATGCTTCAGGGATAGAATAGCCGAAACAACATTCAAATCATCGGTCTCACCCGATCGAGCGGCGACTTGTATAATTCCTGCAGCACAAGACTGGCCGCTCCGCGTGCCCAATCCGTGTCCTGCCACTTTTGGATGACGATTTTAAGGGTCTCATACATTTCAGGTGTGGTGTGGGCCTTAATCATTTTTTGCATGGGTTCAAACAGAAGCGCTCCGGCTCTGACACCTTCCCCGGCAATAATGATCTTTTCCGGATTAAAAATCTGAACCAGACCGGAAATTCCCAGTCCAAGAATTTCACCACCGCGTTTAAATATTTTACGTAGGGCCGGCTCGCCTTGCTTGGCAATAACGGTAACCTCTTCGATGGTCAGAGAAGAGATGTTCTTACACTGCCACCGACCTGCTTTGCATGCGTCAATGGCCGCTCCCAGGATACTGTAATCGGCAACATAGGCCTCGATACAACCGCGCTTCCTGCAGCGACACGGGGCTCCGCCGGGTATAATGACGAGGTGTCCAAATTCTGCCCCAATCCCTTTTACACCCCGGTAAAGCTGGCCGTTGACCACAATACCCATACCGACGCCGTGTTCGACGGTTACCACGAGAAAATTGGCGACGCCTCTGCCTTCGCCAAACCATTGTTGTGCCAATGTAACGGTATTGGCGTCATTTTCAATATGCGTCTTTATATTGAAGCGATCCTGGATCAGCTCCCTCATCGTTCGGTTGCCTCGCTTGTACAGTGGGGACCAGAGCGTAATCTCCTTTTCACTGTCGACAAGGCCGGGAATACCGATGCCGATCCCGGCGATCTTGCGCATATTTAAACGGGCTTCGGAGACACAGTGGCGAATACCTTCTTCAATCAGGTCAGCGACAAATTCAACCGACTTTTTGCCGATGCGCACCGGCATGATCAGGGAGCTCAAAACATCGGCCTGCATATTGGTGACGGCGAAACTGACCTGGAAGGCGGACAGCTTCACCCCGACAACATAGGCAGCCGTCGGGTTTAACGCCAAAAGTACCCGCCGCCTTCCCCTGGAGGAAGACGTTTTGGTTTCTTTTTCAACGATTATTTTTTCTTTGAGCAGGCGAGCGGTAATATTGGTCACCGCGGCCCGGCTTTGCCCGGTTAGCGCTGCAATTTCGACCCGCGAAATCAGACCGGCGTTACGAATGGTATTCAAAATATTGAATCGATTGATCGCCTTTGTTAATTCACGATTTGCAGCTTCCATGGGAGTTTGACTTTTTTTGATTCGATTTCTAAATTAATTCATAACGGTTAGATAAACGTTCGCTTTTGCGGGTAGTCTCTCGATCCAACCGCTTGATCCCAAAACTATCTATTAACATTGATAAAATAAAGAATAGGATTTGAAAATCAAAATCATCTTGACAAAAAATCGGCTTTGATGCAAGTTAATTTGAACTTATTTTGTTCATTGGTTGAATTAAAAAAGCACCTTTTCCAACCCTTGAAAGGAGAGACTATGGAACTCGATAGGAAATTAAAAATGGGAATGGTGGGCGGCGGCAGAGACGCCTTTATCGGTGCCGTGCATCGGAGTGCCGCTTTAATGGACGGCAAGGTTGAATTGATTGCCGGTGCGCTGTCTTCAGATCCTGAAAAAGCCAAAGCATCCGCCCGGGACATCTTAATCAGTGATGAGAGATCCTATGGTTCCTGGCAGGAAATGGTGGATCAGGAATCCAAACTGCCTGAAGGCGAACGCATTGATTTTGTCTCCATCGTAACCCCCAATTTTATGCATTTCCCGATTGCAAAGGGCTTTGCGGAAGCCGGGATAAACGTCATCTGTGATAAACCCATGACCTACACTTTGCAGGAAGCCATCGACCTGGCTGGCATTGTCAATAATTCCAATGTCATCTTTGCCCTTACGCATAATTACACCGGCTATCCGATGGTCAAGCAGGCCCGCCACATGGTTCGCAGCGGCCATCTTGGCGATATCTTGAAAATCGTGGTCGAATATCCCCAGGGCTGGCTCATGACGGCCCTTGAAGAAGAAGGACAGAAGCAGGCTTCCTGGCGCACCGATCCCAAGCGTTCGGGGGTTTCCAACTGTATTGGTGACATTGGGTCCCACTGTGAAAATCTGGCACACTACATTACCGGTCTGGAAATAACAGAAATGTGTGCCGACCTGAAAAGTATCCTGGATCGCCCGCTGGACAACGACGGGAATATATTGCTTCACTATGAAAAAGAAGCCTGCGGAATATTGTATGCTTCCCAATTCTCGGCCGGCGAAGAAAACAATCTGAGGATTCGAATTTACGGCACCAAGGGTGCCCTGGAGTGGCACCAGGAAGAGCCGAACCACTTGTGGTTCAGGACCAACGAAGAGCCGGCCCAACTCTACCGCAGAGGAAACGGCTATTTATGCGACGCCGCCCAGCGAGCTACCCGCCTGCCGGCAGGACATCCGGAGGCCTTTATTGAAGCATTTGCCAATGTCTATGCCAATGCTACGGATACGATTCGCGCTAAAATTCTCGGTCAAGAACCTACTGAGCTGGAACTGGATTTCCCCAAAGTGATGGACGGAGTCAGAGGTCTGGCATTTATTGAATCCGCTGTCGAAAGCAACCAGAGCGATCAGAAGTGGTATCCGATGAAAGCCTTTAGATAAAAAATGAATCTTCAATCGTTGGAGGACACAGCATATCTTCTTGAATCTGCATGCAGCTTGGATGCTACAGAAACACATTAAACATCTTAAGGAGGAAAAATCATGGCAAGACCAGTGACCTTATTTACCGGACAATGGGCTGATTTGCCCCTGACGGAACTTGCTAAAAAATCCCGTGGCTGGGGCTATAACGGATTGGAACTGGCATGCTGGGGCGATCATTTTGACCCGGCCAAGGGAGCGACGGATCCGGCTTACTGTGAACAGCAACAAAATATTCTTAAAGAAAACAATTTAAGTGTGTATGCAATCTCCCATCACCTGGCGGGTCAGTTGGTCTGTGATTTAAACAATGATGCCAGATCCGACGGATTCGCGCCAAATGATTGTGCCGGTGATCCTGAGAAAAAAAGGGCCTGGGCGGTGAAAACCATGAAACAAACAGCGATTGCCGCCAAAAACATGGGCC
>JBAVYC010001117.1:0-2187 GCA_049698595.1 Desulfobacterales bacterium
GCAGAAAATAGCTTATGAAACGGTTGGGGGCAGAGGGCAGGGGGCATAGGGCATGGCGCATGGGGTAGGGGAGTAGGGCATGGGGCAAAGAGCTCACTTGGTGGAAAGCGGGGATTCTTGGAGGTTGTTAAGCATAGGGGATCCCAGGCAGTGGTTGAATAAGTTGACAGGATTGATTGAGTTAACTGAATCAACCAATCAACTCAATCAACTAATACCATGATCAAAGCAGTCATATTCGATTTCGGACAAACCCTGGTGGATTCAGCCGACGGTTTTCGTGCCGCCGAAAAGCAGGCCCAGGACAAACTGTTTGCAATTCTCGGTCTGACGATCCGGGAAGATTTTTTGACCATCTACCGGCGGCTTCGCAAGGCGTTTCATGGACGATCCGATTTTTCCCGGAATTCACTGTGGCGCGAGGTTCTTTATTATTATTGCGTGGCGCCGGAGACAGGCCAGGTTGAAAAGTGGGAGACCGAATACTGGGAAACGGTAAAAGCCCGCACCACCATTTTTCCCGAGGCTGAGGAAGTGCTCGAGTCCCTCAGTGCCCGCTATGAAGTGGGTTTGATCACCAACACCCAGGGGCAGGAGGCCAGCGGCACCCATCGCATCAGTCTTTTCCCCGAGCTGGAAAAATTCTTTCGGGTTATCATTATCGCGGGGGAAAATGATATCCCCCCCAAGCCTGATGCGACGCCGTTTCGACTGTGTCTGGAAAAACTTGACATTGCGGCCGGCCAGGCGCTTTACGTGGGAGATGACTATCGTATCGATATTCGCGGCGCGCTGGACGCCGGTTTGCACCCCGTCTGGCTGAAGCACTCTAGCGTGCGTCGAAATTGGCCGGCGGTGCAAACCTCGGTGCCCGTGATTACGAGCCTTGAGCAGCTACTTGACCTGGAGTATATCTACTAACGTTGGCCGCCCTTTTTTTCGAATCGGGAAGCCGCTCCCACAAAGATTGGACAACGATCTAAAAACAAAAGCGTTGCGGAATTATTAATCCGCCGCCCAGTTCAAGATGACTTTGCCGGACTTGCCGGAGCGCATAATCTCAAAGGCTTTGCCATACTCGGTGTAGTGAAACCGATGGGTAATGACGGGTGTGATATCCAGTCCCGACTGAATCATCACCGTCATCTTATACCAGGTTTCATACATTTCACGGCCATAGATGCCCTTGATGGTCAAACCGTTGAAAACAACCAGATCCCAGTCGATGGCGGTGGCCGGTGGCAGGATACCCAGAAGCGCAACCTTGGCACCATGGCACATGTTGGCCAGCATCGCACGCAGGGCGTCGGGATTGCCGGACATTTCCATTCCCACATCAAACCCTTCTTTCATTCCCAGATTTTTCTGAGCATCTTCGATTGTTTCGCTCCGGACATCCAGGGTCAGGGTGGCCCCCATCTTTTTTGCCAGTTCCAGACGATAGGGATTGACGTCGGTTATGACCACATGCCGTGCACCGGCGTGCCTGGCGATAGCGGCGGCCAGGCAGCCGATAGGACCCGCGCCGGTAACCAGTACGTCTTCGCCGAGGACATCGAAGGATAGGGCCGTGTGGGTGGCGTTTCCCAGAGGGTCGAAACACGAGAGAATATCCAAGGGAATATCCGGGTCGCAGTACCACACATTGGTCACCGGAATGCTCAGGTACTCGGCAAAAGCACCGGGCCGGTTGACGCCGACCCCACTCGTATTCATACACAGATGCCGTCGACCTGCCAGGCAATTGCGACACCGTCCACAGACGAGGTGGCCTTCACCGGAAACGATGTCCCCGGGGTTAAAGTCGTGAACGTTGGCGCCGATTTCTGCGACGGTACCGACAAATTCGTGCCCGACATGCATGGGGACCGGAATCGTTTTGCGGGCCCAGGCATCCCAGTTGTAGATGTGCACGTCCGTGCCGCAAATAGACGTTTTGTTAATCTTGACGAGGACATCGTTGACTCCGATTTGCGGCACCGGAACATCCTCCAACCAGATGCCGGGTTCCGGTTTTGATTTGACAAGCGCTTTCATTTTCATGACACTGTGCCTTTCATAATGAGCGAAGAATAAGGAATGGATGCAATTTTAAAGTTCAATTTTTTGACAGGATTCACAGGATTAATGGCCCTGGCTAAATACGCTGTGCTGTTCTTCGAAATTTAACTGGGTAAAGATTTTTTT
>JBAVYC010001118.1:0-1956 GCA_049698595.1 Desulfobacterales bacterium
GCCCTGACCAGCGGTGTGCTGGGCATTATTTCACTGTCCGCCGCGTATATCGGGTTTTTCAGGTACAAGGTGGGGCTGATGGGGAAAATCGCCCTGACCATCGGTGGTCTGCTTCTGGTATCCAGCAGTGCAGCGGTGATCCTTGTTGGTGCCGTACTGGTGCTTCTGATTCTGGTTCCCAATCTCCTGAAGACCGGTCGGTCGATCCCCGCATCGGCCTGATAGGCGACAACCCGAAAAGCGCCCGGGAGATGGATCGTGGTTGATGAACAAAAAATGAACACAGACTATACGGTTCCGGCCCTGAAAAAAGGGCTCCAAATTCTGGAATTGTTTTCCGTCCGGCAGCGTGTACTGACCATCGGTGAATTGGCCGAACGGCTCGAGGTGAGCACATCGGCCATTTATCGTACCATCGTGACGCTGACAGAGATGCATTATCTTAAAAAAGCCGGCCGGAATGCATACGAGCTAGGTCCCATGGTGCTTTCACGCGGCTTTTGTTATCTTGCCTCACGAGATATCCTGAACACGGCCGCCACCCACCTGGACGAATTGCGCGATGAAACCAGTGCCTCCTGCCATCTGGCCATCCGAGAAGGGATCGAAGCCATCTACATCTACCGGGCGGCATCGCCTCAGGTTATGATGGTCAACGTACCGGTGGGAACCCGGTTTCCCTGCCACACGGTGGCCATCGGCCGTGCGCTGCTTTGCGGTCTCAGCGATGCAAGCCTGCGGACGCACTATTCCGGCGTCCCCCTGGACGGATACGCCAGCGGCGGCATCAATTCACTGCCGCAGTTGTTGGTCGCCGTTGCTGAAGCACGGCGGACGGGGATCAGCGTCAGCGGATCCGACTTCTCTACGGCCATCGCCACACCAGTGCGCGATTACACCGGACATGTCGTGGCGGCCATCAATGTTTCCGTTCCCGATTTTATCATTGAAACGCCCGGCGTTCGCAACCATCTGATCGCATGCCTGGTGAACACCGCCAGAACTATTTCGACCGGTATGGGCTGGCCGGAAGCGCAGTAACGATTTCCGTCAACGGTTCTGAGCATCGCGTCAGGACCTCGGACCGTCTACAATCCATATCAAACCAAAGCGAGTGTATCATGAAAAAAATCGTTGAATGTGTTCCCAATTTTTCCGAAGGCAATAACAAGGAGACCATCGAAGCCATTGCCCAGGCCATCCGAACGACGCCGGGTTGCACCCTATTGGATGTGGATCCGGGAAAGTCCACCAACCGGACCGTATACACCTTCGTCGGTGATCCGGAGGCGGTGGTTGAAGGGGCACTGAACAGCGCCAGGGTCGCCAGGCAGAAAATCGACATGCGTGCACACCAGGGGGAGCATCCCCGTATGGGGGCCATGGATGTCTGTCCGTTCATACCCGTGGCCAACGTCACCATGGACGAATGTGTGGCCGTCGCCAAGACATTTGGCCGGTTGGCCGCAGAAGCACTGGGTGTCCCATTTTTCCTTTACGAGGAGGCAGCGATAGATGATTACCGCCGTAAACTGCCCCAAGTCCGCAAAGGGGAATACGAAGGATTATCCCTGCGCCTGAAGGAACCCCAATGGAAGCCCGATTTCGGACCGGCCGAATTCATTCCCCAGTGGGGAGCCACTGCGACCGGTGCGCGGTCTTTCTTGATTGCCTATAACGTCAATATTCTGGGCACCAGCCACCAGGCTCACCGTATCGCCCTGAATTTGCGTGAGGCAGGCCGGGGCTCGGATGCACCCGGCCGGCTCAAAGCGGTCAAGGGCATGGGCTGGTTCGTGAACGAATACAACATGGCCCAGGTAACGGTAAACTTAAACGATTACCAAGTGACGCCCATGCATGTCCTGTTCGAGGAAGTCAAAAAGGAGGCGGCTGCATTGAACGTCGGCGTCGCCGGTTCGGAAGTTGTCGGGCTGATCCCCCTGGCATCGATTC
>JBAVYC010001119.1:0-1535 GCA_049698595.1 Desulfobacterales bacterium
TCGCAACGGCTGCTTATTGTAAAAAGAGATAAGGTCATACCCTTTCACATTTTATAATCAATTAAATGGGTCTGGCCACCAAATTTGCGGCTAGACTTAAATACAGGAGAGTAATCTTGACAGGCAAACACGAATCGGCCCGATCCTGTCCCGGCATGGATCGGCGTGAATTTATTAAACTGATAGTTACCGCTTCGGCAGCGGCTGCGATGCCGTCAGGATTGGTCCGTGCAACTGAAAAACCTATGGCATCAGTTCCTGAGACCAAAGTGAGTATGGCCGGGGTGAGCCGCAGAGCGAACGAAGCCGAGCTTATAACAGCAATTCGGCAGGCAGCCGAGGCGGCCACGGATTTTTCCTGGCTTTCACGGGGCGACGCTGTTCTGATAAAACCGGTGGTGAATTCCGGCAACACCTATCCGGCCACAACAAATCCTATTGGAATGAAGGCCGTGATTGGCCTCCTCAAAGAAAAAGGAGCCCAGCGGATTATCGTCAGTGATATGTCCGGGATCGAGCATGTTAAACTTTTACCTGACAAGTTGCGAGGCAGTACCAGGGATTTGATGAAGTCCTGCGGCCTGGCTCAAACGGTCGTGGAAGCCGGTGGTGAACTGTATTTTCCTGAAGAAGAGGGTTGGCAATCATTTTTTGAGGACGGCCCTGCATCAGGTTCAAATTGGAAATCCGGAATTATGATGCCTAAGATCATCAGGGAGGTGGATCATGTTGTCCTTTTACCCCGTTGCAGCCGGCATGCTTTAGCTGGAGCCACACTTGGGATGAAGGCGGCCGTCGGATATTGGCGAACGGATAGCCGATTAGAATACCATCACGATGCCGCCACTTTCCATGAGAAAACGGCTGAGGCTAACACGGTGACCAGTCTGAAGGAAAAGCAGCGCTTGACCCTGACCGTTGCCGATAAAATCCAGGCCACATTTGGCCCAGACAAGGGGTATGTCGTTGTGCCCGACATCGGGCTCATCTTTGCTTCCGAATCTCTGGTGGCCCACGACATGATCTCCCTGGCCTGGCTTTTAGATTCCAGGCTGAAGGTACCGGCAGAACAGCAAAAAATGTATCGGGATCCTTATAAAAGCCAGTTCATTGTCAATTTGGCCAATCGATGGGTTGTCAATCTTTTAGGTGGCATGGTTCAGGCTACGGGGGCGGAAAAACTCCTCAGAAATGACTTGGCAGCAATTTGGGATGATCGGGTCCTGAAACGGGCATTTGAGCTCTTTGGCGGTGTTCCCCGATTGAGATTCATAGAAGCCAACTCCGGTGTTCCCACCGAATTGAGGCGGCGGCTGACAACAATGACTACCATTCCCGGATATGCTTGAACCTGCACAGAAAGTACAGCTAATCCTCCTTTTTTTCCATTGCTTTTAAAACTTTGTTGAGAGTGCTGTTTATCGCCAGCAGGGACACTCTGATGTCACTTAACTGCCGCACAAGGGTGTCTTTTTCCCCGCTGCTGTGCGGCAACTTAACCGCAGCGCCTCCGATCTTGCGGGAAATATCATCCA
>JBAVYC010001120.1:0-7696 GCA_049698595.1 Desulfobacterales bacterium
TGAATGCCGTCGGCCCCACCTATTTCGAAACCGAGTTGGTCACCCAGATCCGTAATGATCCCGAACGGTTTGATTTTATCAATGAACGCACCCCCATGGGGCGTTGGGGCCATCTGCCGGAGCTGGAGGGAATCATCATATTTCTGGCATCACCGGCCTCGGATTTTATCACCGGTCAGACTATTTATATCGACGGCGGGTGGACAATCTGGTAATGGAATACGAATGAAGATTGAAGATTGAAGATTGAAGATTTGTTGTATCGCTTCGCTCTGTCTTTTCAATTATAATCGATATCATTGATTTTTTTTAGTGAGCATTTAAATCAGGGAGTTGAACTCCCGCCAGGAGGTACAATGAAATTAAAAAATGGAGCTGAATATATCGAGAGTTTACGTCACCTTAAACCGGTCATATACTACAAAGGTAAGCGCATCAAAGACGTTACACGTCATTCGGCCACTGCATCTCATGTGCGGGCTGCCGCCATGACCTATGCTCTGGCCAGCAAAGAAAAATACAAAGACCTGGCCACGACCACCTCCCATTTGACGGGTCGAACCATCAGTCGATTTACCCACGTTCACCAGAATATCGAAGATTTGATTAAAAAAATCAAACTTCTAAGGGTTCTCGGACAAAAGACCGGCACGTGTTTTCAGCGCTGCGTGGGATTTGACGGCATTAACGCCGTTTATTCCGTGGCCTACGAAATCGACCAAAAATTGGGCACGGAGTATTTTGAACGCTTTAAAAAATGGCTCACCTATATTCAGGATGAAAATCTGATGGTTGTCGGCGCCATGACCGACCCCAAAGGCGATCGCTCCAAACCACCGGCCGATCAACCCGATCCGGACCAATACGTGCACGTCGTCGAGCGCCGCGATGACGGTGTGGTCATCCGGGGAGCCAAGCTGCACATGACCGGGGCCGTCAATTCCCATGAAATCCTGGTCATGCCGACCACGGCCCTGGATGAACGCTCAAAAGACAATGCCATCGTCTGTGCCATACCCATCGATGCACCCGGCATTACCATGATCTTCGGTCGCCAGGCCGGCGATGACCGGCGCGACAAACTCGAGCGCATCGATGTCGGCAAACCCAGATTCGGTGTGGTCGGCGGCGAAGCCGTCCTCGTGTTTGAAGATGTATTCGTGGCCAATGACAGAATTTTCATGGACGGTGAAAATGATTTTGCCGGCTCCCTCGTCTATCGTTTCGCCGCCCATCACCGCGCTAACTACGGTGCCTGTAAAACCGGGCTAATGGATGTTTTGACCGGTGCCGTCAGCTATCTGGCACAGATTCAGGGCGCTGCCAGGGGGTCGCACATCAAAGACAAGGTCACGGAGATGATCCATCTCAGCGAAACCCTCTACAGTTCCTCCATCGCCTGTTCGGCAGAAGGTACACCGACGCCCTCCGGCGCTTATATGGTGGATACCATGCTGGCCAATGTGTGCAAGCAGAATGTCACCCGCTTTCACTTCGAGGTGGCCCGTCTGGCCACGGATATCGCCGGCGGCTTCATTGCGACCCTGCCCAGCGAATACGATTTGGAGAGCGAAGATGTCGGACATCTGGTTCGCAAATACTTCAGCGGCGTGGCCGGTATTCCGGTTAAAGAACGCATCAAGATCGGGCGATTAATCGAAGCCATGACCGGCGGGACCGCCATGGTCGAATCCATGCATGGGGCCGGATCTCCCCAGGCCCAGCGCATTATGATTTTCCGCGAAGGAAAACTGGCTGAAAAGGTAAAGCTGGCCAAGGCCCTGGCTGGAATTCCGCAAAAAAGACAACCGCAAAAAGAATAACTTTCTATCCTGGGTAAACCGGAAATAACTAGCATCAGATTATTTACCCTGTTAAATTGTTATTGATAAAGTTAAATTAGCCACAGACGCACACAGAAATACACAGACAATTTTTCCCCTCGTGGGGGAGGGTTTGAGAGGGTGTGAAAAGTTGTCAGATAAAACCCGATAAGAGTCTAATGGGGAGCATAATATGGGGTCCTATTATGATCACAAGCCGTGGTTAAAAACTTATCCGCAATGGCTGCCGGATGAATTGAGCGTGCCTGATCATAGCGTTCTGGACGCGTTTCTGCAGGCCGCCGCGGCCTATCCGGCCGATCCGTGTATCCATTATTTTGACCGGACCTTGAACTATAAAGAAATCGGAGAGATGGCTGTGGCATTGGCCGCCGCGCTGGCCGCGATGGGCGTTGGCCGGCGGGACCGGGTGATCGTGGTCATGCAGAATATTCCCCAGGCTGTGGTTGCCTGCTTGGCGATCTGGATGCGAAACGCCATCGTCGTCCCATTAAACCCGATGTATACCGCTGAGGATCTCGAACATCATCTAAACGACTGCGGAGCGCAACACTTTATCTGTCAGGATGATATTTACGCCGGGCCGGCCGGTGCAGCGCTCCAGGACCGGCCGGAGGTGAAAATCATCACCACATCGCCGCTGGACCTCTTGGGGGCCGGTCCAAATCGTCCCGATCAGTTCAAGGGGGCGGCGAAGCAAACGTTTGCTGCGACGCAGGATTTCATGGAACTGGTCCGGACCTATTCGAATCGGGAAGTTTCGATGGGTTCTCCCCGTCCCGACGACCTTGCCTATCTGGTGTATACCTCCGGGACCACCGGACCTGCCAAGGGGGCTATGATCCGTCACCGTAATGTGCTGCACAACGCGATCGTCTATCAGACGGCATGCTGTCTGGACCGTAGCGATGTCGTTTTGGGGGTAGCACCTTTATTCCACATCACCGGTATCGTTGCACACCAGGCCATCGCCTTTCATCTGGGCATCCCCATCGTCCTGCTCGCCCGGTTTGATGTGCAGGAGACCTTGAGATTTATCGAAAAGTACCGGGTGACATTCACCGTGGCGTCGATCACGGTCTACATTGCCATGTTGAACCACCCGCAGCTCAAAAGCTTCGATGTATCGAGACTGCAAAAGGCATACAGCGGCGGCGCGCCGGTCTCTCCCAGCACCGTCAAAAGATTCACGCAGGATATGGGATTGATGATCTACAATGTTTACGGGCTGACCGAAAGCAGTTCACCGGCGACCATCACACCGCTGGGAATGGAGGGCCCGGTGGATGAGCATAGCGGTGCCCTATCGGTTGGACTGGTCACCCCCGGTCACGCGGCCTGGATTGTGGATCTCGAGAATCCGGACATTGAAATACCTCTCGGCGAAGAAGGCGAGCTGGTCCTCTCCGGTCCCGGCATTACCGACGGCTACTGGGAAAAACCGCAAGAAACGGCCAACGCGATTCAAAACGGGCGTTTTTTCACCGGTGACGTCGCCAAGATGGATGCCGGGGGGTGGTGTTACATTGTCGATCGCAAAAAGGATTTAATCAATGTCTCCGGCTACAAAGTCTGGCCGCGGGATGTTGAAGACGTTCTCTACCAACATCCGGCGGTAAAAGAAGCGGCCGTGGTCGGTGTTTCGGATGATTACCGGGGCGAAACCGTGAAGGCTTTCGTCGCCCTGGTTGACGACCAGAAAGATAAAATCACCCCCGACGAGCTCATTTCATTTTGCAGACAAAAAATGGCGGCCTTTAAGTATCCGCGCATCATTGAAATTATTGATGAAGTGCCGAAAACACCTACCGGAAAATTTTTAAGGCGACAATTGCGTTGAGAAGCCGGCGCGGAATCAATAGTGATTAGACGGTCGGATTTTTAATTGGGTTAAAGTGAACGTTTCATATTCCGATGATAAAAAGGCAAGATGATTATATGATTTTTTTATCATCATGTGCTTTTGTCCCATTCTCCGCATTTTTATTTGACCTGACCAGCGGTATAAGAAAAACGATACAGGCAATTAAGAAGATGACACCTCCTATGAATGTCAACGTATCATGATTTTTCAAGCTTGATGCGATGAAGAAAATGGCACATATTATAAAAAGTATCCAACCCGCCAGCTGATACTTGATTTCCTTTTCAATTTGATTTTCCTGGTTTTCTTTCATAGGGATTCAGTTATAAAGGGACCCCAGAAAATGATTCATCTGTTTATACCACCAGGGCCAGTCATGGTTCACATCATAGCCCCAGTAGTCGATCCAGGCCGGGACGGATTTTTCTCTGAACAGAAAATCCAGGGATCGGGTATCTTCAATGGCTGCATCCTCCCAGGCACCCTGCCCCACACACACAATAATCTTACTGCGACGGTACCGATCCAGATACCACGGATCGTCCATGCCGGACAAATAGCTCACGGGAGAGTTGAAGTAGACGCCGGGCAATTCGGCCGGCGACAGTTGAAATTCGGGCCGGTCCAGGCGGTAGAGACCGCTCAGGGCGATGGTTCCTGCGAAGACATCCGGATGCTTTAAAAAAAAGTTAACCGCATGATATGCCCCCATGCTGCAGCCGTTGGCCATCACCCGCTCTTGCGGTGACTGGCAGTGGTGGCGAATAAACGGAATGACTTCTTCCACGATGTAACGGTCGTAGGCTTCGTGCCGGGCATTGCGATCCGGTGCAGATACAGCATAATTGTACCAGGACTCTTCGTCGACGCTGTCCACACAAAACAACTTGATTTTGCCGGCGTTGATAAAATCGCCAATAGCCTCGATCATTCCCATGCCCTCATAATCAAAATAGCGTCCCCGGGAGCTGGGAAAAACGATAAACGGTTTGCCCCAATGTCCGTAGACCTTCAGGGCCATATCGCGATTCAGGTGGCTGCTCCACCATCGCTGTTCTTCAATGTGCATGTGAATGTCCTTTCTTTCCGCCGGCAAAAAACAGCCGGAGTAATAGAGTATTGGATTAAAGGCAAACTTTCCATATCCGGGTCTTTTACCCCGGCGCATCCTCTGTTAGGTGGATAAATCTTACAATTTTAAATATTTCAGCCAGACTTTTAGATCTGAAAATGTAGCCGATATCGCCCAGGGCACTGCTGAATACGCCCGGAACGCTTTCGATTTGGACCATAAAGGCGCCATAGCGCGACAGGATATCCTCATGGCTGTGTGCATAGCGCAGGCTGGCCTTGCGGCTGGCATAACAGCAATGATAGTCCCGCTTGTAATTCAACACCGCCCGATTGTGCACCAGCAGATCGGCCCAGGTCCGGTAGATGTCGATATCACAGGCGTAATTAAACATATCGGTGGTATAACCGCCCGGTGGTCGCATATTGACTTCCAGGGCAACATATTGGCCAGCCGCCGTCTTAAAAAATTCGAGGTGAAAAAAGCGTTCCTTCACATTAAAAGCCCTGAGGCATTCGCGACCGATTTTTTCCAAGCCGGCCGGAATGTCCCGCAACGAATAGTAGTATATGTGGCGTGCTTCGTTGACGGTTTCCATGATGCCCTGGCTGAAGGTGTGGACCGTGTAAAAAACGGGTTTACAGTTGCGGTCGGCGAGTCCGTCAAAGGAATAAATGGCACCCTCTATGAATTCTTCCATAATGTAGTCGGTGTCGCGCTTGGTCTCGAAAAAGGCATCGAGATCCTGGTTGCCGTTGAGCCGGTAGGTGGCGATAGCGCCCACCCCGTCATCAGGTTTGGCAACTACCGGATATCCGGTTTCACGAATCAGGGCGCGCGCATCATTTATGGTTTGGACGACCTGCCCCCGGGCGACCGGCACACCGGCCTCACGGAATTTGGCCTTCATGCAGGATTTGCGCCGAATGAAATCAATCTCGCTGCCGCGGACACCGAATATATTAAAATCATCCCGCAAACGAGCCTCGGTGCTCAACCAGTATTCATTGAGGGAGTCAAGGCGATCGATCTTTCCATAGCGGTGAGTGAAGAAACCGCAGGACCGCACCAGGGCATCATAGTTGTGCATGTCATCGACCTGATAATATTCGGTCAACGCGCTACGCACATCCTCAGATAAGTTTTCGTACGGTTCGTCGCCGACACCCAAAACATTGGCTCCGGCCGCTTTCAGGTTCTGGCAGAACCGGAAGTAATGGGGTGGAAAATGGGGAGATAGAAATACAACGTTCATCGGGAATACCTTCAGTCATGATATAAATACAGATATCGTTGATTAGTTGAATAGATGATCGGTTCCAGGTTTAAGGATCCTGATCATGTTTCTTTAACACAAAATCCGCCATATCTAAAATTTCCGCTTCGTCCGGCGAACGCAAAATATATCTTTTGCTTCCCATGGCCTGCTGGAAGACAGAGGGGTTCAGGTCGTGTTCCACCAGACAGTGTCCAAAAGTGGACAGGATGTCAGCATGGCTATGCACGTAGCGTTTATCCTTACGTCCGATATAACAGCAATAGTATTTCTTTTGCGGTTGTACAGACGCCCTGCCGTTCACAATCATCTGGGCGTAGGCACGATACAAATCATCATCGATGCTGTAATTCATCATGTCCAGTATCGCCCCGCCCGGCGGCCGGCAATTGATTTCGATGGGCATATAGGTTTCACCGATTTTAAAAAATTCAAAATGAAAAAATTTTCGACGAATATCAAAAATAGGCACAAGTTTTTGACCGGCGGCGCGCAATTCGTCCGGAATGTGACGGCTGACATAAAAGAACGTGTCTTTCCCCAGAACGTATTCGAGAACCCCATCGCCGTAAATCAATGAATTCTCAAAGACAACCTTACCGTCGTAATCGGTCAAGCCGTCATAGGTGACGATATCGCCCTCAATAAATTCTTCGATAAGATAATCCTCTGTGAGATGGGACAGATACGATTTGAGTTGATCCTCATTTTCAACCCTGTAAATACCGCCGGCCCCAACCCCTTCATCCGGTTTTAGTATCAGAGGGTAACCCAGAGTATCCGCCAGATCCAGCGCGTGATTGATGTCCGCTATCCGTTCCCCTCGGGCGACCGCCAGTCCGCAGTCTTTAAAAAGCTGCTTCATGATGGATTTTTTCTTCAACCTGAGCAGATCCTGTTGCTTGATACCGTCAATGCCGTATTTTTCATTGATCATACCTTCCAGGGTTAACCACTGCTCGTTGTGGGATTCCACCAGGTCGAAATTCTTCGCATGCCCGGAAGCCTTCTTTTGCACCAATAGCTCTTCCAGCGCCTGTTGCACAGCATCAGCATTATTCAAATCGGTCTGCACATACCAGGTTAAAGCCGATCGCAAGCTTGCAGGCATGAAATAAAAATCCGTCTCCCCCAATCCCCAGACGCTAACGCCCAGTGAATTCAAATTCTCGATAAAATGAGCATAGTTAGGAGGAAATTCGGGAGAAATATAAAGTAAATCCATTTGACCACCTATCCTGCAATAAAGACCCTGCGATGTCCCTTGAAGTCAAGGAACGGAGGTTACGCTCTGTAAAATATATAAAGCTCAATTGTCTGTGCAATCTGCGAATTGGAATTGAAATCAGGGGGCAAAGACAATTAATATTTCATTTTTAGACCTCAACTCAGTTATAAACCGATATAAGATAAGATCCTTATTGAAAAAGTAAATGTTCACCGCCATGGCAAATAGTAAGAATAGATATTGGTTTATTTTGATTGTAAATTGCTGAGGTTTGCCTGGATATTGATTCTTCTGCAAATTTCTTCAACTGCAAGATTTTCCCTATTCATATCTCAAATTCTAACTTCCTCGATTTATCAAGCAATGTAACCCGCTCTTCAGCCGCAGCGCTCAGCTGTCGGCTGCAAGAGCA
>JBAVYC010001121.1:0-2648 GCA_049698595.1 Desulfobacterales bacterium
TTGTAGAAATTCCGAGACGTTTAATTACCTGCCTGAGCTGGATGAATTATTCGGTCTTGACAATTCAGGGGATTGCTGAAAATAAAAAAGTAATAGGCCGTATCATATTGAAAGATCCCATCTACTGAAAAAGCCAATGCATAGATGTTTATATGCGATGGGCCGAAATTGACGCAATATAAGATGGTTATAGGTGTATCACTGAAAAAATATAGTTGACACCCTATCCGACCTTGATCTATAGATTAGGTTGCGAAGAATCGCCTTTGCGGGTCTCACCTTAATGGAAAAAGCAAACACACCCACAGTAAAACCTGACAAACTCGATACGGATTCGCCAAATACGCTTATCAATCGTGAGTTGAGCTGGCTCAGCTTTGCACGTCGTGTGCTCGCGCTCGCGGAGGACCCTGAATTGCCCCTGCTTGAGCGTGTCAAGTTTGCCGGCATCATGGGCATGCTCTATGATGAGTTTGCGATGAAGCGCATTGGTGGGATCAAGCGCAAGATTGAGAAAAGGAAAAATAAAAAGAAACTATCCCACGGTGGGCTGACTCCGGACGAGGAATTGGAGGCCTGTCGGAAGGAGTTGCACAAGCAGGCCCGGCGGGTTTCACGGCTGCTGCAAAATGAGCTGCGGCCTGCTTTGGCGGTGGCCGGCATTCCCATCATGGAATACCCGCAGTTAAACGAGCAACAGCAGACAGAGATGCAGCGCTATTTCCGCGAATCGGTTGAACCGATCCTGACGCCGCTCGCTGTGGATGCGTCACACCCCTTTCCCTTCATCAGTAACCTGGGGCTGAACATTGCGGTGGAGGTGACCGAAACCAAGAAGAAGCGCAACCGATTCGTGCGGATCAAAGTACCGGCAAACCGCCCGCGCTGGGTGCCAGTGCCCGACGGCGGTTATGTGCCCTTGGAGCAGGTGATTGCCGCCAACCTCAAGCTGATGTTTCCCAAGGCGGCAGATTTGAAGTGTTATTTTTTTCGCGTCACCCGCGGTGCCAAAGATGACCCGTGGGAACGCGTATACCAGGAGGGCGATAAAGCCGAGCTTGCGCCGGGCTCTATCATCGGCATGGTAACGGCAGAGCTGACCTTCCGCAAGTTCGCCGGCGTGACACGCTTACAAATGAGCGCCGACACGCCCAAGAAGTTGCAACGCTGGATCGCCGGACAGCTCAATGCCGATGCGCAGGACATTATGTTAACTGAGGGCTTGTTGGGTCTGGCAGACTTGATGGGCTTTCAGGTGGAGGGTTTTGCAGAGCTGCGTAATCCGCCTCATGAACCCGTAACCCACCCCCGCCTGTGCCTGCTTGATCCCGACAACCCCGCCATGATATTTGCCGAGATCCGGCGAGGTGATATCCTGCTGCACCATCCCTACCACAGCTTCGACAGCTCCATCTTGCATTTTTTGCAAAGTGCGGCGGTTGACCCGCAGGTGCTGGCGATTAAGCTGACCATTTATCGTACCAACAGCCAGTCGCCGATCATCCAGGCGTTGCTGGAAGCGGCACGCCAGGGCAAGCAGGTGGCGGTGCTGGTGGAGATCACCGCCCGCTTTGACGAAGCGCCCAACATCGCCTGGGGCAGACTGCTTGAGCAGGAGGGCGTGCACGTCGCCTATGGTATGGAGCGGCTGAAGACCCATGTCAAGCTGGCCCTCGTCGTTCGAGAGGAGGCGGATGGCATTCGCCGCTATGTCCATGTCGGAACCGGCAACTACCACACCGGCACCGCCCGAATTTACGAAGACCTGGGTATTCTCAGCTGCGAGCAGGAACTCGGTGCCAATGTGGCGGCCTTGTTCAACGAACTGACCGGCGCCATACCCTCTCCCGGCTACGGCAAGCTCATGGTTGCCCCCCATAATCTGCGGGAGCACTTCACGGAATTGATTCAACGCGAGATCCAGCACAGCCGGAAGGGCCGACCGGCAGGCATTCGCGCCAAAATGAATCAGCTGCAGGATGCTCGCATCATTGCGGAACTCTATCGCGCCGGCCAGGCGGGCGTTCCCATCAGTCTTAATGTGCGCGGCATATGCTGCCTGCGTGCCGGGGTTTCCGGCCTGTCCGAAAATATTCGGGTTTTCAGCACCCTCGGTCGCTTTTTGGAACACGGACGTATTTATCGCTTTGAAAATGGTGGTAACCCCGAATTTTTCCTCGGCTCGGCCGACTGGATGCGGCGCAACCTTGACCGCCGCATGGAAACCATGATACCCGTTGCCGACCGGAAACTGAAGCAGGAACTGGAGCAGACTCTACAGATTTACGAAAACGACAACTGCTCGGCCTGGGATATGCAGCCCAACGGCAAATATGTGCGGCGACGTCCAGGCAAAGGCAAACAAGGCCGCGCCGCTCAAGACGTTTTTATCGATCGTATCGGCAGGCAATCGAAGTCCGGTGCAAGGAACGTTGAAGTCCTCTAGACCGTTCGTCGGGGCAAATTCGGAAGCCCCAAAATGGAATAATGGAACGCTGGAATATTGGTTTTCAAAAGGATAATAGCCATTTTAATTTTATCGTTAATCCCGCTGGCGGCGGGACCATTAATCCAACATTGCATTATCCTCTCCGAGCCATAGGCTCTACGAGTCGGAGGCCGGAACCCATTATTCCACTATTCCATTG
>JBAVYC010001122.1:0-2597 GCA_049698595.1 Desulfobacterales bacterium
GACGTGGACACGAACGCGATCGCGGATTCGACCGGCGTTTGCATCTTTTGGACAGGGTTCGAACTTTACCCTCCCATCAGTGTGGACGATCAGATCAATCTTATGTCTTATGCCACCGGCATGGACCTTGATGAAGCCAAAACAATATTGATTGCTAAAAGAATAAATGCACTTACCCGGGCCTACAATGTAAGAAAAGGCATCAACCGGAGAGCTGATATCAAGATTCCGGAGAGATTCTTTCGTGAAAGGCCGGCGCCACCGGACGTCAAACTTGACCACAAAAAGTTTAATAAAATGATTTCAAGTTACTATAAATTAAGGGGCTGGAACTATAAGGGAATCCCGGCAAAGAAAGAATTGGAAAGGCTGGATCTCCATGATGTCTGGCAAGACCTTGAACAGCGTGGATACTATAAACGATGAAAATAGAGACAATAAGGATCTACAACTATAGTGTGAACTCATCCCCAAAAAGGGATGTTGTGCTGCTCAACCCGGTCAATGTCCTCGTTCTGAGCTTTGTGCCAAGTACCGACATATTGATTTTGACAACGGTTGTTTCCAACGCATTCTTTCTGGCAGTGATGCAGTGTCAAAGGCATTAGATATTCGCAAAAATGGTGAACGGCCTTTCAACCTTCTCAAAAAACGTGAAGGACTCGAGCAGGTTCGCGTAAGGAGTCATCATGGTGTAGTTGTTCGAACCACTTTTACGACACTGGCTACCGCCCAACCCGGGCATTTTTTATTGGACAGATACACCGTTCTTGCGATCTTTCCGATAATGAAAAAAACAATATGTGTTTGACAAAGTCACATAAAAATGTTTATTTTAATACATCAATTTATGCACATTGGAGGGCTCATTATGGATACAGAAACCGTTAGACTTAACGTTACCTTACCAAAAGGGCTGGTTGAGGCAATGAATCGTATGACAGAGCCGCGAAAGCGCAGCCGGTTCATAGCCGAAGCCGTCAGACAAAAGATTGAGCAAAAAGAAAAAGAAGAGATGGAAAAGCTTTTAGTGCAAGGTTACCGGGCCGCTGCTAAAGAGAGCCTCGAATTGACAAAAGAATTCGAGAGCGCCGATTTGGAGGGCTGGGATGATTATTAAGAGAGGTTTTATATACCTGGCGGCTCTAGATCCAGTGGTCGGAAATGAAATTGCGAAAACGCGACCGGTTGCGGTAATTTCAAATGATAAAAACAATGAATTTTCCAGAACTGTTTCTGTTGTCCCGCTAACTTCCAAAAATCCGCGCAAGATTTACCCATTTGAAGTGTATTTAGGTAAAGGAACCGGCAAACTTCCCAAAAATTCAAAAGTAAAAGCCGACCAGATTCGGACCCTGGATAAAAGTAGACTGGTCAAGATGATCGGTGAATTGGGAAGAACAGAAATAGCGGCAATCGAGAAAGCCCTAAAAATTCACCTCGAACTATAATTTCATCCTTTATTACTGCTTCTACGATATGAGGTAAAATAATGCCACAAGGTATCGGTACCGGTTGGTGGACGTATATAAGATATGACCAGGAACGTGATCGCCCCAAGATTAGCTGGGCCCTGTTTCGTCGTGTGTGGGGGTACGCCAAGCCCTATCAACGGAAGGTCCTGGGGTTAATAACGACCATCCTGGCCATTACCGGCTTAAGCTTGATTCCGCCGCTGCTCTATCGCGATCTGATCGACAACGCCATCATGAACGCAGACACCAGCCGACTCAACTGGCTGGCCCTGGGCATGATCGGGATACCAATTCTCAGTGCAGCCATAGGCTTCGGACAGCGTTACCTCAGCGCGACCATCGGCGAGGGCCTGATCGCTGATCTGCGCAATGCCCTTTTCAACCACATGCAGCGCATGAGCCTGCGCTTTTTTACCCACACCAAAACGGGGGAGTTGATGAGCCGGCTCAACAACGATGTTGTCGGCGCCCAGAACGCTCTGACGGGTACCTTTATCAACATTGTCACAAACGTTGTGACCGTTGTCGCCACCTTGACCATGATGTTTTCGCTGGAATGGCGGTTGACCCTCTTGAGCATTGCGGTCGTACCCTTATTTGTGGCGCCGACGAGGCGGGTCGGCCGAAAGTTGCGCAAAATCCGCCGTCGAAGTATGGAGTTGAACGCCAGAATGAATACCCTGATGCAGGAGACCCTTAACATAGACGGGGCCTTGCTGGTCAAACTGTTTGGACGGCAAGCCGATGAAAGGGCCAGGTTTCGACAGCGCAGCACGGCCGTGGCCGACATCGGCGTCCGCTCGGCCATCGTGGGGCGCTGGTTTTTTATAGGTCTGGGTTTGATCAGCGCCGTCGGGACCGCTGTGATGTTTTGGATTGGTGGGCACATGGTTTTACGGGGCGTTTTCACGGTCGGAACGATTGTGGCCTTCGGCGCCTACCTGACCCAGCTCTATGGCCCGCTAAGTTCCATCAGCAATGCCCATGTCGAATTCGCCACCAGCATGGTCAGTTTTGAGCGCGTATTCGAGGTGCTGGATCTCCCGGTCGAAATCCGGGATAAGCCGAATGCGATCACGCTGGCGGACGTCACCGGTGCAGTCGCCTTTCATGAAGTTACCT
>JBAVYC010001123.1:0-2134 GCA_049698595.1 Desulfobacterales bacterium
GTTTTCCTGAATGGCCTTTAATTTTGCCATTTCCAGGCTTCCTTTAAGATTAGTTGCGGCGCCATTCAGCTTTGCCTTGTTGAGCCAATTCATCAAATTAGGGACTGCAAGAGCCGATATAAAGGCCATCAAGGAGATGACGATCAGAGCTTCGATTAGTGTAAATCCATTGGCATTGCGCACAGAACCATACCTCCTTATGTCGCCCCTTGAATCTCTACCCAATTATAAACGCTAAGCAAAAAGGATACCAATGGGCTATAATATTAGGATTGGCAATAGTTTTAGATTGTTATCGAAAACCCGGTTGTGCATATTGTCTGAAAAATTGAGAAGGACAGGTTATTGTATGAAATAAAAGTGAGGTATATATGAATAAAAGGTATGAGGAGGGATGGCGGCATCGAGAGTTTCCCTGCTGGAGACCACGGCATCTTGTTTACTGAAAGATTTTATGGTAATCAGGTGCATTTATCGGAGGATTGATGTTTTCAGGTATTCAGGAAATTTTGGTGCTGCTGATCATTATTCTGGGGATTTTATTTTTGCCCAGAATTTTGAACAGAGGGCAGGAAAAAAGATCGGCAGTGCCCAGGCCGGCTATTGTGATTTCCGGGAAAATGCGACTGGCTATTGCGGCCTCGGTTTTGTGGCCGGCGGTGATGGCAGCTTTTATGCAACCCTGGACAAAAGACCTTATCCCTTATCTTTATCTTGGAGTCGGACCGGTGGCGCTTATATGGGTAACTTACTGGGTGTCAACCGGATTCCGGAAACGATGAATGGTCGCCGGAAGCTGGTTTATGGTAACTGGTTGTTGGATAAATCGAGGTAAAATCTGAAAGCTTAAAGTTCAGTGTATGATTGCTATCTTTTTTAACCTATGAACTAAAAACCGCCAGCTATTCAATTCCGGCTTCCGCTTTCCGAATTCGCACTTCTTATCCGTTTCCCTTCAAACCAATTTCTTCTGCAACCTCGCGCATGCCGGCGATGGTATCCGTGATCAGTTCCGGGATCTCTACCCCCAGCATCGACGCCCCTTTTTCGATGATGGTGCGATCCACGCCCGCAGCAAAGCGCTTGTCTTTCCATTTTTTTTTAACCGATTTGGTTTTAACATCCAGCACGCTTTTCGACGGGCGCACCAGGGCCGTTGTCACCACCAGCCCGGTCAATTCATCGATGGCATAAAGCACTTTTTCCAATTCAGTTTCGGGTTTGACATCGACACAAATACCCCAGCCATGGCTGATCACTGCCCGGATGTATTCTTCCGGCCAGTTATTTTGACGTAATATTTCTTCCGTTTTTTTGCAGTGTTGTTCGGGATATTGTTCATAATCCAGATCGTGAATCAGGCCGATAATTCCCCATTTTTCCTCGTCCTCGTTGCGTTTGCGGGCGAAATATCGCATCACCCCCTCTACGGCCAGGGCATGCTTGATCAGGCTTTCGGTTTTATTGTATTTTTTCAGAAGTGCCAGGGCCTCTGCACGGGTCGGAATTTTTTCAATCACGGGTTTGCCTCCCAATAAAATTAGAAACGTTCTGGTTCAATTGATTGAATAACTGATTGTAAATAAATGGAAAATCTCGATGGATTGTATGGCATGACTTTATGCTTGTCAAGAAAGGATGCGGTGAAGATTTTTATTTTCTCTTGATCCATTCGACTGCGGCGGCTATGGTGATATAAAAATTAACCTTTCCTTTGCGTTTCTGGAACAAGATTGAAACCGATGGTTGATACGAGTCCAGCCAAACCTCGATTAGCCGGCCTTTATCTGCGAAATTTGATTGCCAATATCACGGGCAATCTGATTATCGTATTGCTGAATGCTTTTACGCCGATTGAGTTTTTCAAAGATTGGCAAAATTTTCTTTTACAGGGTGGTTGGGTATTGCTCATTGTTTTAATCCCAACGGTATTTACTACCGCTATTGTTTTGCAGCACCGCATCCAGCGACCCATATCAACTTTCCGATTGCAAATCTACCTTGGCAATGAAGTGGATGACAACTCTCAAAAACAGGCCAGGCGCAGGCTTTTGAATTTGCCGGTGTTACTTGCTTTGACCAATTTGATCTTATGGGCGGCGGCATCAATCGTTTTCATGCCGGTTCTTTATCT
>JBAVYC010001124.1:0-3162 GCA_049698595.1 Desulfobacterales bacterium
GAGCAGCACCGTATCCTTCCAGCCTTCATCCACATACCCGCCATGCACGACGCCCCGCCGTTCGAGAATTTGAAACTGTTTTCCGTGCAGGTGCAAGGGATGGGGCATATTCATCCCCCCCATCATCCCCATACCGCCGCCTTCGTTGATGAACTCCCATATTTCAAGGCTGTTCAGGCGCACCTTTTCGTCAGGGTCGACCTGATCCATACTAAACAGCCTGCCGTTGATGGTCCAGGCCATATGGCGCATCTCAAGGTAAAATTTTTTCGGATGACCCGGGTTCACGGCATCAGCGGCCCGATAGCGTTTGATGGTTGAAAGCCGTTTTGGAAGGCTAAGAGACGCTTTTTCCCGGCGATTCACCCTTACCTTGAAAATAGGGAAATCGGCGCCGTTGGGAAGGGCTGCTCCAGAACCCATCATGCCGCGACCCATTCGTCCGCCTCCCAGCATGCCGCCTTCAAAGGGCAGGCTTATCAGCGCTGTTTCAGAATCAACCGGATAGCGGCTGAAATCGACCCACAACTCTATGCGCTCGGCCGGTCCCAGCATCACGTAATCTCGCTGAGCCGGTGTTTCCAGTAGACCGCCGTCGGTGCCGATCACCGTCAGCGGACTGCCGTCCTGCCAGGCCAGTTTGTAAATCCGCGAGTTGGAACCGTTCAGGAGCCGCAGCCGATATGCACGCGTGGCTACCGGTAGAATAAAGTCCGGATGACCATTGACCAGAATCCAGTCTCCCAAAAAGCCGGTCATCTGTTCCATGCGGTGACCGGAGAGGTAAATCAGCTGGTTGCGGTTATCAAAGGCACGATCCTGGATAACCAGCGGGATATCGTATTCACCGGCGGGCAGCCCGGCCGCTTTTTCTTCATCGTCGGATACCAGAAAAAGCCCTGCCAGTCCGCCGTAAACCTGAGGGCCGGTCATACCGTGGGGATGGGGATGATACCAGTAAGTTCCGGCCCGGTTGCGAACTTCAAATTCATACACATAGGTTTCGCCCCTGGGAATAACGAGGCGCGGATGCCCGTCCATATCGGCCGGGACATGCAAACCATGCCAGTGGACAATGGATTTGTCAGCGATATCATTGGTAAATCGGATGCGCACTTTTTGCCCTGTGCGTGTCCGGATGATCGGCCCCAGATAACTTCTCTCAAGATTTATCAGGCTTGCCCGGCTACCTTTGATCACATGCCCCTGATAGTGCCACACGTCGGTTGGGTTACCCGGAAGTATCGGTACTTCAGCCGGGGTTGCTTTCAGGGCGATATCCAGATCCGGGATGAATTCACCCTCCGGATTGGAGGCCGCCCGGGCGCCTTCAATATTGACAAGCGATGGGAGGCCCCCGGCCAAAAAGCCCGCAGCTCCGGCGCTGGTGATCTGTAAAAACTGACGTCGATTGATCATATTGATCTCCTTAATTACTCCGACCTGAAAAATAACGATACCAGATTTGGATAAAATATATTTAACTGTATTATCCGTGTCCTATTTCGATAAATTCATTTTCATCGTTTCGAATTCAACTTGATCGATTTCACCCCGGGCATAGCGTTCTTTGAGTATCTCAAGAGCCCGATTGCTGCCGGTGGACTGAATCAACCATTTGATGAAAAACACCAGACCCACCAGAATGAGAACCCAGAACACAATCATAAAAATACCTCCACCGCCCATCATTCCGGGACCCATGTGCCAACCTTGATTATTGCCCCATTGGGCCAGCGCTTCACGCCAGGGTATGAATACAATGAAAAGTAATAAGGTCATTATGATACTGCATTTTAACGATTTTTTGATATGCATCAGGTATCTCTCCAAGGCCCCTTACAACAGTGCCTTTTATTCTGCCTGTGAGTCCTGCCTTTTATCGTATTGCCGGGGGCAATCGCGGCCGGACCCGTCGGGGCCCCTGCCGTAACCGCCGCGATGCATCATTCCAGGTCCCGTACCGTAACCACCTCCGGAACCGCCATAGGGACAATTACCGGGACCGCGGCTGCCGCCTCCGCCGGGTTTCATCATTCCAGATCCCATGCCGTAGCCACCGCCGGGACCGCCAAAGGGACAATTGTAAGCGCCCCGGTTGCCTTTGCCGCCCGGTCCCATCATCCCGCGATGCATCATGCCGGGGCCCATGGGACCGCCGCCCCAAAACCCCCTGCCGAGATCAGGGTTGATCTTTTGCACCCGCAATATGTGCTCCAGATGCTTTTGGGCCATTTGGGCCTTAAAATCAGAGATATCTTTCTGCAGGGTCGCGGCCAGGGCCGCATCCGGATTCTCTTTGGCCAGTTCGCTCGCCAATTCGAGCCGCTTTTGATAAATTTTTCGACGCAAGCCTTTGGTCGATTCGAAAAATGCCGTGCGCTCCGCATCCAGTTTTTTGGTTTCATCTTCGCTCAAATTGTCCATTGCGGCGCATCCGGGACCACCATAGCCCCTTTGATGCCATCCCTGACCTTGGTGCATCCCGCGATGGTGACCGTATCCCTTGCCCCCGTCGGCAGAGGCATAGATTCCCGAAAATAAAATCGCGATTGCCGCTATCAGTATAATTTTTAATTTTCTGTACTTTTTGTTCAATTTTCTCCTCCTTTGTTTCAATTTAGGGTTTAATTCTAAAAATTTTACTTCTCAGCTTGGTCCATACTGTTCGAAGACCATTTAACCGGTTCGTGCTCAGCGCTGAACTTTGACAAACATCAAATAGGGTAAGCACGATTTACGGTTTTGTAATATTTTATCTACAATCTATATGCCAATGGGGCCATTGAAGTTTTATAATTAGCGTAACTTATTGATAATAATATGTAAAAAATTAAAAAGCAGTCTGTTGTTTAGATTAAGCATTAGAAAAATATTGGATTGCGCTATAATCAAGGTGTGTAAAAAGTATCCGGTTGTCGGTTTCATCCAGCACAATTCGGGTAAAATCTATCCACAAACATGCAAGCTCAAAGCTAAAGGCAAAAAAAAAGAATTTTTTCTGATTTATACTTTCAGCTTTGAGCTTTCAGCCAAAATTGCAACGGGCAGCACACCCGATTAATGAAATCGTTCAGGAAAAAATCCCAACATTAGAATTGCTGAATACTTGCCTCTTTGGTTGACGGAACCCTGTGATTTGGATATACGTCGTTATGAATG
>JBAVYC010001125.1:0-2295 GCA_049698595.1 Desulfobacterales bacterium
CCCTGGCCGCTGTTGAAAAGGCCGGCACAACCAAAGCCGATACCTTGCAAAAAACCATCCGCGGGAACGCCTGGCCGGGTATCACCGGCGACATCAAATTCGATGAGCATGGTGACCGCAAACTGGCGCACATTGTCTGGGTCGTCAAAGACAACCAGTTTGTCCCGTACTGGGATCCGATGACTGGCAAAGATATGTAGAATAAAAACGGAAGGCAGAGGACAGACTACAGAGGGCAGAAAATGGAGGACAGAAGCATTCGGAAGGTGGAAAACGTAGAGCCCATGGCGCATAGTTCCGAATTCCGATATCTGACATCTGCCTTCTGTATTCTTATATGAAACTTCATTTCAAAAGTTGGAGTTGGTTCTATCCTGGGCCACTTTGCATTATGTAGGTTGGGTTGAACCTACTCCAGGCTTTGTTGGGTTTCGTTGCACTCAACCCAACCTACATTTTGCCGGTGTTATTGCGAAATGCGAAACCCAACAACAGCCTACCTCGGAATCGAGCCCCCAAAGTTTTCATTTCGATTAAACTGGCCGTTTTTATGGCCTGCGGCTGCGCTTATATGAAACTACATAAAATCCGATACCGTTTTAAGAATTATCTCACCGCAGAGCTCGCCGGTACGCAGAAATTATTTGATTATTTTTCTCGGTGTTCTCTGCGATCTCCGCGGTGAAATCCTATGTTTCTTTTTTGATCAGACTGGCCGCTTTTTTTACCGGCGACTGAGCTGACACCTGACACCCGAAACCTTATGGAAATCGGACATGAGTCTAATTCAGGAATTATGGGAATGAATATACGAAAATATTGTCCCAAAAAAGAGCAAATTCCATACTATTTTACTCATAGCCGACCACCAGCGGAACTATTCGATGGGTCTTTACGTTGATCAAGCCCTGGTCGGTCAATCCCAGTTCCGGTACCGTGGGCAGGGACACAAACGAGAGGGTCATGAACGGTGATGGGAGTTCGGACCCCATGCCCCCGACTATCCGATTGAGCGCATCGATCTCTTTCATCACCTTATTTGCGGGGTCGGTGCTCATCAACCCGCCGATAGGAAGTGGCAGAATTCCTTTCGATATGAACATGGGCATCCATGAATCCGGGCACCGCGAACATTCCACGGCCATCGAATACCTGCTGCGCCTGCACTGTCCAAGTCGGATTGATAGCGACAATCTTGCCGTTCTTAATCACCATCGCACCCGGATAAAGCGTCTCGGTGTAGACGTCGAGAATCCGCAAGTTGATCATATGCATGTCGGCATCTGTTTTGCCGGATGCCGACTCGATTTCAGCAATAAGGGACTGCAGTTGTTTATCCAACGTTAAACCTCGGAACCAATTTCAGCAGGATCATCTGGATAGAAGGGCCTCGGTCTGAGAGTATCTCGCCGCAGGCGGAAAGAAAATCTAAACGTCTGCGTCATTCTGCGTGTGTCTGCGGTGAATTAAAAATAAAAAAAGAGAATATATTAACCGCCGACCGACGCAGATAGACGCAGACAAAAAGGTGTTCACCGCTTCGCGGAAAAGAAAACAAAAATCAGACAGGATCAACAGGATAACAAGATATAAAGGCCTTCGGGCCAGGAGTGTCTCGCCGCAGGCGAAAAAATCCTGTTTATCCCGTAAATCCTGCCTGCCCAATGGAATCTTTTTATCCCATTCCATCGGGGTCAAAAAAATAAATTTCGGCAATCTTCCTTGCCAATCATCCTTCATCACCCGTTCCGCCTTTGTCAGACAGCCGGATCGCCCCGGTGCTGCAGACCGTCACGCATTGGGGCTGACCGCCGCACAAGTCGCAATGGTAGACATCATCATCCCATGGGACGAGCGCATCAAAGGGACAGGATTCTGCGAAGGATTTTTCCCAGATAAACCGAGAACGATAGGCCTCCTGATCCGGATGATCGTCAGCCATGCAAAGCATCCGTTTGCAGTGAATACATACCACCGGCTTGCACGCACCGGTTTCCAGATCATCCTTGTATACCCTGATGGCGGATCGGCCCGTATTGACCACTCCGAGGTGCTGGATGGAGCAGGCCATTTCACAGAGACGGCAACCACTGCACTTTTCGGGATCAATTTTTATCATCATTTTCATTGCTGTTTGCTTTCTTTTGTTGATCCCCGGATAAACAGTAAAGATAGGGTTCAGGTGTCGGGTGTGAGTATTTAACATCCCATTTGCCTGACATCCGACACCTGAAACCTCAGTTTTCTGACAAAATGTTGTCAGATAAAACGCTCTGAGGGCCTAATTGTCGTCCA
>JBAVYC010001126.1:0-10841 GCA_049698595.1 Desulfobacterales bacterium
GTTTCATATGAGGAAATTGAGGCGCCGAACACTGAAACCCGACACCTTGTGTTCCTTAAAACAGGTTGTCGGGAAAAACGGACTAAGGGCCTAATAGGGGGCCAAATGAAACGTTTACCGATATTTCTCTTTATCTTTTTACTTTTGTCTATGCCCGACCTGAGCCTTGCATATCCCCTGGACGCCTATCCCGCAACGGGAATTCGGCGGATTGAAGCCGCCCGGTTGGCGGTTATAGGTAAAATGCACGGTCGCCGGCAGCCTCCCGGCGCCCTGCTGCCCACCCAGTTGGTGGATTTACGGCTGCTGGATCGCCCGGATTTAGAATTGCCGGAGCCCGATGCGGAATTCAGCGCTGGCCTTCTTGAGCTTTTAGGAGACAAGGCGGACCGCTATGGCGTTGCCGTTTTGGATCTTTCAGATCCCGACCATCCCCGGTTGGCCGAACACCGTGCCGATTTCAGACAAAACGTCGGCAGCGTCGGCAAAATCGCAGTTGCCTTAGCGATTTTTCAGGCGCTGGCCGACTTGTATCCGGATGATATCGAGGCCCGCATAGGGCTGCTTCGTGAAACCGTGGTCACGGCGGACGAATTCATCCAAAAGGACCACCACGAAGTCCGCATTTGGAATCCCGATACCGGAGAGCTTACGGTAAGACAATTACAGCAGGGCGATCAGGGATCTCTCTGGGAGTATCTGGATTGGACCCTTTCCGCCAGTTCCAATGCCGCCGCTTCAATGGTGATGAAAACCGCCATGCTGATGAGACATTTCGGCAGAGATTTTCCCGTCTCCAACGACCAAGCCGATCGATTTTTTCAAGAAAGCTCTCGCAAGCAGTTGCGCGAACTCTACGAACAGACTTTCCTGGAGCCCCTCACCCGCAATGGGTTGGACCTGCAGTATTTTCGACAGGGAAGTTTCTTTACCCGCTATGGCAAGCAACATGTACCCACAGGTTATAACAGTTACGGCACCGCCCGGGAGCTTCTGCGCTTGCTTTTGTTGATGGAGCAGGGGCGGATGGTGGACATTTTTTCCAGTCGCGAAATCAAGCGCTTGCTGTATATGACCGGACGCCGCGTCCGCTACGCCTCATCACCCGCCTTGGGTGATTCGGCGGTTTATTTCAAATCCGGATCGCTCTACAGCTGCAAGACCGAGCCGGGATTTAAATGCAAAAAATACCACGGTAATGTCAAAAATTACATGAATTCGGTGGCCATCGTGGAAACGCCGGCCGGTGTCAAGCGCTTGTTCTACTTGGCGACTTTGATTTCAAATGTCCTATACCAAAATTCCGCACTGGATCATCAGACCCTGGCGACGAACATCCACCGCATGATCGAGGCGGATCATCCACCGCAACCCACCCCGCCCGGGCAACTTCCACCGGAGTTGACCTTTGGTCGCAACCTGATAGGCTTTACCGATAAGCAGGAAGAACGGCTAGAAATTGCGAACGCCCAAGCGGCCCTTTCAAAACTGGGCTTCGATGTCGGCAAAGTCGATGGGAAATTGGGACCCCAAACGACAAAGGCAATCAAGACATTCCAAAAAAAACAAGCCATGAAGGTAGACGGAAAAATTACCAAAGAATTATTGGAACAACTTAAATTGACCATTGAAAGATTGCCACCGGCTGATCCCGCCCAACCGGATCGTACAGGGGAATAATGAAAGGATCCGAGACCCTGTGAAACCTTCCAGACTGGATAGATTCCTTTGTCTCTTCACGGATGTACATGCAGGCGAAGGCATTACTGCCCTGCTGATGTTCGCCAACGTCTTTCTCATTCTGTGCGCCTATTACTTCATCAAACCCCTGCGGGAGGGATGGATCGCCGTTTCCGATGTTGCCGGACTTACCAAGATGGAGGTCAAGGCCTACTCGAGCTTCGGGCAGAGCCTTTTGTTCATCCCGGTGGTGTGGTTCTACGGCCGGCTTTCCGATCGATGGCGGCGAAGTGACCTTATCACCCGCTCCACGCTTTTCTGTATATCGAATCTGGCGGTTTTTTGGGTGATTCAGCCCGGTCTTTTTATCGAGAACCTTCCTTACACGGGTATCGTCTTCTATCTCTGGGTCGGCATGTTCGGGGTATTCATGGTCGCCCAGTTCTGGGCCTTTGCCGCCGACCTTTACACCAAAGAGCGCGGACATCGCCTGTTTCCCCTGATTGCTATCGGAGCCACAGCGGGAGCTGCAAGCGGATCGTGGATCACCGGCTTACTGGTGGACTCCGGACTTTTCGGAACCGAATGGCTCCTTATTGTGGCCATGATACCTTTGGCGGCGTCGATTGCACTCAGCAAAATTTCAGATCGTCGCAAACCGGATCAGGTTGCCCGAACGGAAGCAACCCCCGAGCCTGACTTTGAGGATTCGGGACGTAGTGCCATCTCCATCGTTTTCGCCAGCCGCTTCCTGATCGCCGTCGCCGCGATCACCCTGCTTTTGAGTTGGGTCAATACCAACGGCGAAAACCTGCTCTTCCGGGTGGTCCAGGAGTTTCTGACGGGGGATGCACGCCAGGAAGGCATCACGCAATCCGATGCGCTTTTGGTGTTCACGCGGGATGGAACCACGACCTTTTATGGCGACTTTTATTTCTGGGTGAACATTATCGCATTGCTTCTTCAGGCCTTTGTGGCTTCGCGCCTGCTTAAATTTGGGGGTTTCGGTGTGATTTTACTCGCGATGCCCGTGGTTGCTTTGATTTCCTACACCGCCATGGCCTTTGTTCCGATCCTGGCCATCGTCAAAGCGATGAAGATTGTGGAAAACTCGACCGATTATTCCATCAACAACACGGCACGCAACGTCCTGTGGCTGCCTGTTTCGGCGGAGATGAAATACAAAGGTAAACCGACGATCGATTCTCTCTGCGTTCGCATCGGTGATGGGATTGCGGCCCTCACGGTCCTCGTCGGGGTCCAGCTTCTCGCCCTTTCAACGCAGTCGTTCTTCGTCCTGAACGTGGCGCTGGTCTTCATCTGGATCGCCTTTGCGTTCGTGGTGACTCGGGAGCACCGCCGCCTGTCGGATATGCGTGGGTAGCGGACGGTAATTCACGGTTTGATGTCATTAACCCAATCCGGATAAGCCGGTCGGCGCGCAGCGGTGATCCCGCTATATCGGGGAATTGGATATTGACGATTTAAGATTGAAGATTTGTGGTATCGCTCTCCGAGGCGTAGGCGCTACAACCCCTACGAGCCTGAGGCTTCGCTCTGTCTTTTTTAGTAAAATCGATAGCATTCCTCAGAAAGTTCCCCTAAGGTTGCATCGGAGGTTAGATTGAAAATCCGGCGTGTGCGCTGTATTTCTGTTCCTCAATCCCGAACCCGGCGAATTTCAAATACCACCGGATTGTATGCATCCGGGCAAGCGTGGGTGGAAACATCTTTGTTTTTTTTTAACCAGGGAAAGTCGGCGCCGTAGCGCATGGCAAAAACTTTAGGCAGAAAACTGTAAAGTGCACTCAAAAATTTTTATGAGTGAGGACACCGATAGAATCGAATTGCAATCCAATAGCCTGAACATTAAGACGGGATGAAAATACCCAACCTTTAGTTACCGCCCATGTCATTAAACCTTCTTGATTGGTTCATCATCATCATTTATCTAACCGCCATGGTCGGGCTCAGCTTCTTTTTAGCCCGTGGGCAGAAAACAGCACGGGATTACTATCTTGGCGGTAATAAAACCGCACCGCTTCCCATCGCCCTTTCCACCATGGCCACCCAGTGCTCGACCAACAGCCTGCTGGGGGCACCGGCATTTGTTGCCTTTGCCGCCGGGGGCGGGATTCTCTGGTTGCAGTATGAACTGGCCGTCCCTTTTGCCATGATTGCTTTAATGGCGGTTATCTTTCCTGTTTTCCGGCGACTCAAACTCATTTCTCTTTATGCCTATCTTCAAAAACGCTTTGATCGGAAAACCCGCATGGCCATCAGTATTCTTTTCCAGTTTTTACGGGCTTTTTCCACCGGCGTGACCGTCTACGGAATTAGTCTGGTTTTAATGGTTTGCCTGGATCTGCCCTTCTGGGCGGCCGTGCTGCTGCTGGGCGGCATCACGATTTTATACGATGTGCTCGGCGGCATGCGGGCGGTGATCTGGTCGGATGTCATCCAGGTGGTAGTGCTTTTCGGTGCTATTCTGGCGGCGGTTGCCGTCGCCGTTCACCTGGTCGGCGGACTTGACGAGGTGTTTGTCAGGTTTGACTCCCGACGTTTGCAGGCAGTGGATTTCGGTCATCATGGTCTGGGCGATGGAAAAACTTTTGCTTTCTGGCCCATGCTGTTGGGCGGCTTTTTTCTTTATCTATCTTACTATGGTTGTGATCAAACCCAGGCCCAGCGAGAACTTTCAACCCGCAGCGTGGATGATACCAGACAAGCCCTGTTTTTGGACGGGATGCTGCGTTTTCCCCTGGTTGGATCCTATTGTTTTCTGGGTGTATGCCTGGGGGCCTATGCCATGGTTCATCCGGAATTTGTTAGCGGGTTGCCGCCGAATGAGACCGGCACTGCCAATTACAATCTGGCCGTACCGATCTTTGTGTTGAAACATTTTCCCCATGGTCTGATCGGCCTGGTGATGGTGGGCTTGGTGGCCGCAGCCATGTCGTCGCTGGACTCAACCTTAAACGCCCTCAGCGCCCTGACGATGCAGGACCTTGTCGGTGGATTTGTCAAAAGAGGATTTTCTCACCGAGCCGAGATGATGCTGTCCAAAATGCTCACCGGATTCTGGGGGGTGGTCTGCCTGACATTTTCCTTTTACGTGGGAAATGTATCCCCAACTATCATCGAATCGGTCAATAAAATCGGCTCCCTGATCAACGGACCCCTGTTGGCGGTGTTTTTGATGGGACTGCTGACACGCCGAGTCAACGGGCAAGGCGCCCTCTGCGGTTTGATTGCCGGCTTTTCAGGTAATCTCTGGTTGTGGCGGTATGCTCCTGATATTTCCTGGTTGTGGTGGAATGTGATCGGGTTTTTGGTAGCGTATGCTGCCGGTTATGTGATCAGTTTGATTTTCCCAGCACCGGAAGCGACCAAGCTATCCGGTACGCTCTACCGGCGGGATGACCCGCAAAGATCGGCCCCGCGGCGCAACTGGCGGCTTTACTATCTAATACTCGCTCTTTATGGATCCGGCATTTTGGGTCTGCTGATTATCGTAACGCTTGTTTTTTAAATGTAAAATGAGAAATAAGGTTGGGGCAGGTAAAGATTTTGCTGATCGGACTGAAATAATATCAGGAATTTAAGGACATCAAATCTGAGAATTGACCCCATTTGTTCGGAAAGACATTCGGGGGGCATTGTCAATGCAGCTTTTTACGGTTTATCATTACAATATTACCGCTTGCAGCAAATAACCAATTCCGCCAAAAAGTCCGATATAAAAGACCAGCGAGAGCATTGCGTTGAGCCACTCAAAAATATTTTTCTTCCTCATTATATTACCCCTGATCCCGACTCGAGATTTATTTTTCCGTTTAGCGCTTCTCCGACAATCTTTGCGTGGCGTCTTATTATCACAATATATAGTTATAGTAAAACATTTTTTATCCATATATCGTAGAACATGGTAGATTTTCAACCCGGAACATTGAACCCTGGTATGAAACTACACCAAAATGGCACGGTTTCTTTTTCGATTAGACCGGCACTTTTTTGGGCCGGCGGCTGGGCTGAACCGCTGAACCTGAGTTCATCTATCTATGCGCCGGGAGCAGTGAGGACATTAATTGGATCAGCTGCATGGGGTTTACAGCGACCCCCTTGACTTTCACGCCCCAGTGTAGATGCGGTCCGCTGACCCTGCCGGTGGCGCCGGTCAGCCCGAGGCGTTGTCCTTTTTCAACGAGCTGGCCGGCAGTTACGTCGATTCTGCTCAGATGGGCATAGATGGTAAAAATCCCCGTCCCATGGTCGATGACAACGGCGTTGCCGGAATAAAAGAGATTTTCGGCCATTTTGACGACACCCGAATTGGCGGCATAAACAGGGGTTGCCGAGCGGGCGCGAAAATCGACACCATTGTGAAAACTTTTCAGCTGGCCGTTAAATACTCGTTTATTGCCAAAGGGGCTGGTAATGTCGCTGGTCATGGGCAATTGAAATTCACCATCCCATAGCCGGGCAATACTGCCCTCGGCATAGACACGCTTGATCTTGCGCGCTTCCTTCTGAGCCCGCTCGATGTTTTTTTTATTCGGGTTCACCCGGGAGGAATCCACCTTCAGTTCATCGGTTTTGTATTTCCCGGCCACAATCCTAAACGGTATCGTCCGGCTGTGATCCCCCGCAGCGTTTGTCCATGACAGCATCAGTTTTGCCGGCCCCGGTGCTGTGCGAAAGGGGATAGCGATCAGCCCGAAGAGGGTATCCTCCGGGTTGACCGGATGGGCATACACCGGATAGACACTTTGTTGGAATGTGATTCGCATGTCTCTGACCGGCGGACCCAACTTACGGGTGTCGATTTGCAACAACAGCAGGCTGCCGTTGGTGACTTCCTGAGAGGACAGGGTAATCCCTGCAATGGAACCGGATTGGGCCGAACCGGCCGGCGTGGGTAGACCACAGAAGATTACCAGGGCCGTTATGATCAGACCCGTGCCTGGGCGGAAAACATTCATAATAATGAAAATCAGTAGATTATACGGCTGTTAATCGCGGGCAGATCGTAATTGCAGGTGCAGCCGCCAAGCCGCACCTGCATTCATTAGTCAATATTCAATTGCAGTTTAGCCCTTGATAATCCTGGGCAGCATCATCTGATGCTGGGGGCAGATGGATTTGGGGTTTTGATAGGCTGCGCCGGCAAAGGCGATCAGGTAATTTCGAATATCGGTCATTTTGGCGACTTCGTCCACCAGGCCGTGTTGAGCGCAATAGGTGGGCCTGGAGTAATCATGATATTCTTTAACCAGTTTGTTCATTTCCTCAATGACCGGCTCAAGCGGCCTTCCGGCATCTTTTTCCTTTACCAGCCGGCGGGAAAAACTTGCCGCCGCCGCGGTTTCACCGTGCATCACGTAGATTTCAGTGGCAGCTGTACCCAGGGTGAAGGCATTGTGCCGGTTGGCGGTGGGACCGCCCATGAGGTAGTGGGCAGCGGCCGTTCCCTTGCGCAGCACTACCAGCATCATGGGAACGTCGGTCTGCTGAATGGAATAAATCAGCGATTGGCCCAATCCCAGCAATTCCGCTTTTTCGGCGATATCGCCGACATCGATGCCGCTGGTGTCCTGAAACCAGATAACCGGCACCCGGTCACGGCCGCAGTGGGTCACAAATTCGTTCATTTTGATCAGGCCCTGGCGATACAGCTTGCCGCCGATGCCCGGATAGGGAGCATATTCGGGATAATCTTCACCGAAAAAGCCCTGGCGGTTGCCGATGATGCCCACCAGAAAACCGTCGATTTTAACCAGACCGGTATATATCTCGGGACCATAATCCGGGCGATATTCCATGTGTTCGCTGCCGTCTACCAGACGAGCCAGGATTTCATCAAAATTGTACATCTGCTTCTGGTTGAAAGGAAGCAGCCGGTAAAGATCTTCGGCTGATAAACGCGGCTCTTTGGGTTCGGCGACACGGAAAAATTTGGGTTTATAGGCCGGCATATCCTGCATGTATTCTTTCAGGCCATCGAGCACCTCTTCTTCGGTCTCATAAACATACCTGAAAAATCCGGTTTCGTCATAATGGACTTTGGCGGTTCCCGGGGGTTCGACTTTAAATTGCTTGGCAGCCGCAATCAGCTGTTCCGCGCCTTCCAGGTCAAAGTAACCTTTGGGGGACATACCACTTAAAATTCCGCCGCCGCCCACGGCGATGTTGCAGTCCTTGTGGGCAAAAAGGATGGTGGGGCTGATGCCCTGATAGCCTCCGCCGGCCGGATTGGTGCCGTATATTCCGGCGAGCACCGGAACCCCTTCCTGGTTGAGCTCGGCATGCCTGAAAAAGGTGGTACCCGATCCCCGGCGGTCGGCATAAAATTTTTCCTGCTCGGTCAATTTAACGCCGCTGCAGTTGACCAGCCATACCAGCGGAATATTCAGCCGTTTGGCCAGATCCGTGCATCGCAAAACATTTTCAGACTGTCCCGGGAGCCAGGCACCGGCAAAAACCTTGTTGTCGAAACCGATGATCACCGCCCATTTTCCCGAAATTTTACCCAGCCCGTCCATAACGTTGGTGGTACCCTCAACATTGTCCTTGGGGTTGTACAAGGTGTGCAGCGGGGTCCAGGTGCCTTCATCCACCAGGTATTCTAAGCGCTGCCATACGGTGAGCTGCCCGCGGGCATTGATTTTTTCCGTAGGCATGCCGGCGTTTTTTACCTTCTGCACAGCTTCATCAACCTGGACTTCCACCTCCTGCAGTTTGCCCACGTTTGCTTCCGTACTCTTTATTTGTCCTGCTTTCAGCTCCTGCCCAAATTCCTGCATCTTTTCAAAATATGGTCTCATGTTCCTCCTCCAAGTTTATTTATTTGCCGATTGCCTGTAAACGTTTCCGAAATTCTATCTCCCAAATTCCAATGGGCCCAGAAGCCCTAGATCGTATCCGCTAGTCTTTCTCTGATTCGATTTCCGGCGACGCAGATGATAAATTTATCGAATCGGTTCAAAACAGTATTACATATATAAACATAGCCCGCACGTCAAGGATATATACTGGATTATTTGAAGGTAATTTCAGGAAAATCCAGCTTATTATGTCCGAAATAATTGCTTTGAGCTTGACATTCAATTCCCCTTCAAGTATCAAAACAGGGCATTGCTTTCGACATATACTGCTATTTGGATAGCCGAACCTAATTATTATATTGAAGGGAGGAAGGAAAGAATGAGTAAAGAAATCGTAGCGCCGATGCCGGGAACAATTATCAACATTCTGGTGAATGTGGGAGACGAGATTCTTGAGTATCAGGAGGTATTGATCCTTGAAGCGATGAAAATGGAAAACGCCATTCCATCGGTGGAGGCCGGAATCGTCAAAGAGATCAAAGTCAACGTTAATGACAAAGTTGCCACAAATCAGGTGTTAATGGTGCTCGAATAAAATCATCAATTTAATTCATTATACCAGCCCGGCAGGCCGATCTTATTAATGAGATCGGCCTGTTTTTTTGAAGATTGCTAAATTTTCCCTAACGTTACCAAACCGACCGATCCATTGGATAGACTAGGGGGGATCCGAATAACCCCGTAATCCCACACGCGAAAAACGCCCCTTGGCATCGTTTTAGATTTCCATCTTTAACTAAAGATCCTGATCTTTTTCCCGATATATAAAGACATGAAAAAAAAATGCGGCGGTCATCCGACTAGAAAAGCGCATTGGCATTGTCCCAAATGCGAAGCGCTGCTGTGTCCCCAGTGTGTCGTCAAACGTGACAGCGAAAGTTATGGCTCGAAACAAACCCTGCATTTTTGCCCTAAATGCAATCTGCCCGTGGACTGGGTCGGCGTAGAAAACCTCATCGAGCCCTTTTGGAACCGGATGCCGCGAATTTTTTCCTATCCGCTTTCCATGCATCCTTTGCTATTGATAGCTGTTCTGGCGTTCGTATCTATGCTCCTGTCAGGCCCCGGCTTTTTCAGTGCCCTGCTCAAAGGGGTGATGTGGTTGATCGTTATAAAGTATTCATTCGAATCACTTAAGGCCACTGCCGGCGGAAACCTCAAACCACCTCCCATTAGCGGGAAAACGATCTCCGAAGATTTCTTCCAGGTCTTCAAGCAGTTCGGCATTTATATCGCTATTTTCATCGCTTTTGGATGGATCAGCGCGAAGATCGGACTTTCAGTGGGATTTGTCTTTCTGATTACGGCCCTTTTCTTTGTGCCGTCGATGGTTATTCTTCTCGTGACTACCGGCAGCCTTATCCATGCCCTCAATCCCGTTGTCTTTGTTGGGCTGGCTTTTAGGATCGGTTGGGCCTATTTTTTGATGAACTTTTTTCTGTTTCTCCTGGGTAGCGCACCGGCCTATCTGGCCCAATATTTCACAAAGTTTCTTCCTCCTGATCTGCAAGTGATGCTGTTTGGCTTTGCAAAAAGCTTTTATACCATTGTTTCCTATCACCTCATGGGATATGTTATCCTGCAATATTCTGAAAAAATAGGCTATCAGGTGGATTATGAGGATTTCAAAGACCCTACCGCTGAAGATTATCAATCCGAAGAAACGGATCCGGATGCAATTATACTGGGTGAAGTGGCGCCGCTGATTCAGGACGGTAAGCTGGATGAGGCGATTTCCGTTATAAACCAATCAACCCAGCAGCAGCCGATATGCGGTGTCGACCTTTCCGAACGTTATTATAACCTGCTCCAAATGAGAAAACGAAAAGCCGAGTTGCTGGCGCACGCTGTCAAACATCTGGATATATTAACCGGCAAGAATCAAAAGAATAAAGCCATTGCGGTTTTTTCAGAATGTCGCAGGCTGGATACTGAATTTCTCCCGGCCGCCGATCCTTTATTCAAGTTGGCCGGCTGGCTCAACGAAACCGGCAAAACGAAAGCAGCTATTGCGGTTTATAACCTGCTGGCAAGATCCTATCCGGAAAATTTACTGGTGCCCAAGGCTTATTTTCGTGTCGCCCAGATATTCAACGATCGTCTAATGAGTACCGAAAAGGCCAAAAAAGTCCTCAGCGTCATCAAAAAGAAGTATCCCGACCATGATATCATGCCCCATGTAGATAATTTTTTGGCGCGGCTCTAGCCGGGGGTGATGACTATTATCCTTTATGTCCTTTAACCGTTCAGCCGTTAAGATGTCTGAGGACCATGTAA
>JBAVYC010001127.1:0-10020 GCA_049698595.1 Desulfobacterales bacterium
AACTTGTAGCGTTCTTCGAATATATGCAAGGGTAGCGGCATTTGCGGCAGTAAAACCAGCCCTAAGGGAAACAATGGAATTGTAATTCTGGATTGCATCGGGTTGCCTCGTAAAAAAAAATTAAACCTAAATTTCAACTCATTTGCTCAACTCTTTTTCCTGCTTTATCCGGCGGTGTAAATCGGCAAAGGATTCGGGTGCTTGACTTTCCAGGCGGCGTTTGATGGAGATTACCTCAGCCGGACAGGATACCGCACATACACCACAGCCGATGCACCAGTTTGTATCTACTTCGGGTCGCTCAGCAACCATGGCTACGGCATCCACCGGGCAGATTTCGGCACAGGCACCACAGCCGATACATTCATCCAAATCGGTTTCACGGATAAAATAGACGGCCATGAGCATGTCCCGCGGAATTTTACGACGCCTTAAAATTCCCACGTTCCAGCAGTAATGGCCGCAGCAATTGCAGGTGTGCTTGATCTGCCCCTGGGTATTGTCCACCATGTGAACCAGGCCTTCTTTCTCGCAAGATGAAAGGATTTTAAGGGCTTCGTCTTTGGAGATTTCACGCGCCAGACCTCTTGTAATCACAAATTCGGCCAATTCGTCATATTTGATACAGACCTCCAGGCTATGATGACAGTCGGTGCGTCCCAGAATTTTGGCTGACATGCGGCATGGACAGTGCGCCACGGCAATCTTGGTGGATGCCTCGACAATGGGTCCCATCTGCTCGTTTGGCATCACACCCTGCATCCCGATGTCGATGCTCACGTTGGCCGGCGTGTATTTAAAGGTTTTGGTCGGTACATCACCGTAAACTTTTTGGGTCGTCGGTACGGAAAAATAGTTGAGAACCAGTTTGGCCATGCGCCGCGCTTTTTTATCCGTTTGGCCGGCCCAAAAGAAAGTTTGCGGAAGGCCGTAGCCAACTTGTAAAAGCGCATAACCCGTCTCTCCGGTTGCGGTGGTTCGAGTGTACAGCATGTTGCGGCCGGAAAGTGACTGCAATGCTTCCACCACGGTTGACCGGGGTAGATCGCAGCAGGCGGCGATGGTCTCAAGGTCGACAACTTCCAGCGGAGCCAGGCTATTGGGGATAGCCAATGCGACCCGGGCTTCAACCGGACTGTACGTTTCCTTGAGAAGGTCGGTGAGCGCATCATTGTACGGATAGCCCATTATCAGGTCTTGCAGATGGTTGGCCAAACGAAGGTAGACGTCTTTCATAGGAATGGTTCCCCTTTTGGTATCATTTTAACCTTGAACTGTGAACCTCTGAACCCAGAACCCTATTTTTACTTAATCACTCTCAGTTTGTGCGTTTGCTGCAGCTTTTCCCACAATGCGTCAATGATAACGGAGACAGCATCTTCTTCATGCTGCAACATCTTTTTAGATGCCGACCGGCAAGAGTTCATCAATTCTTGGTTCCCGGACAACAAACCGAAATTGTTTATAATATATCCCCCCAGGTTTGGTTGAAGGCCGGGCAATTCGTCGCGGGTCATACTGGCAACCGTGGTTTTGTCCTTTAAGGGCATCGACCTTATTAAACGTTCAACGGCCTCCGCCACGTTATGAGGATCAATTCCCGATTTTTCTATTTGCGGCGGCATTGGATTTTTTGCATTATCGTCTCCGGCCATGCTGCTTTCGACCAAACCAAGATAATAAACACTTTCCAGGATATTCAATGTGTCCTGATATATGGCCGGGTCTGCGCTGGCACGCGGTCCGGCAACGTTCAAAATTTCAATTTCTTTTTGCAGGATCCAGTTGTTGATAACGGTGGCCGCATGGAATGCGGCCATCCGGTCAAGGTCAATATGAAGCCAGGGCCGGCCGTGCTTGATGGCCATTTCCCGGGTAACCGCGGATCCACCGGTCAATGGGCCATGCGATATGATCAGGGTTCCATCGGCCGCCACGACATTTTTTTCCGTGCGCACGGAATATTGGGAACTCGACGTTTCTTTCAGGTGGTATTTTTGAGGTAATGCACCGCTTTCAGTCAATCTTCCCCGGGGGATCCAGCCACCATGAGCGATGCCAAGCTTGATGGCCACATCGAGGCCAGCCCGATCCACTCCCGTTTGACCACCTGATACAATCTGTTTAATCATGAATGTCCAACTTTCACGCAATCCTCTGTCACGTAAGGGTTCGCCACGATTTATAGTTGATTAATGACTATATCGGTATTAGGTCTTCGATAAATCTGCTGATCTGTTCGCTGCCATTGGCAATGTCGCGTTTTACGGGCGCAAGATCCAGCAGATCCGCGAGTTTGGCAGTCCAACTGCCATTGTTGAATTCCGATTCGCTCAATGCGATACCGGGCATTTGGCTTTGAATAAATTCCGTCATCGATTCCGATTCGCGGAAATTCGATCGCGCAACGTATCCGAATGGGACCCCACCGTGGTAAATCTCGGATAGAGTGCTGTATCCGACCTTACCGATGACCGCATCGGCGGCATTGACCAGATCCGGATGGTAATAGTCAGAACGATGGGGCAGGATGATCAAATTATCGACCATTTTCATTAGCGGGCCTGCCCCCGGCATGACAAATGTGATTTCCCGGAATTTGTTCAGGGTTTCTAAGAAGCCGTAACTCTGCGGTATGCCACCTGTGGTGATCAACACCATTTTTTCAGACGCAGGTAACCTCAGACGCTTTCTGATTTCAGCGCCGCCCGTTTTTGCTTTTCTGCTGACCGGAGCGGTTATCAGATCTGCCGAAGTGCGGCAGCATACCGGTTCCGTTTGGATATGATAATCTACAGCATTGAAGATCGGTTGTAAATAATCTATGTGTCGTTTGATGCGGTTATCAGAGATAGTGTATTGCTGATAGAGCCAATCCCAGGTAAAATTTTCCACCAGGATGGATGGGATCCGGGCCTCTTTTGCGACCAGGATGCCCAGAGGCGCAATCTCGCAGATAATCAAAACGCAATTTAGGGTGCTAATCCTTTCAGCGATGTCTGCAATCAGCGATGGTGCCGGCGGAAAGAAATCATCTAACGCGCGCAGGGTATCTTCAAGATCAGCCTGGAAGGCATTTTTTTGCACAAGGCCGATATCGGTGACCAGGCGATGATAGTTAAACGGGACGGACACTGAATCCTGGAAAAACCAGGACGGTACCGTGGTGAAAATTTCAAACCGAACCCCGGCGTCAATTTCCGAGAGGGATTCCATCACCGCGGCTGCCCGGGCGGCGTGACCAAAACCGTGGGGTGAAACAAGATAGGCTATTCTTTTTAGCGGCATTTATTTTTCAATAACAAAATGGGCGCGTCTGTTTTTTTCCCAGGCCCATTCTGTCTGTTGGGGGTCTATGGGGCGCTCCTCGCCATAGCTTAGGGTGTCCAGTCTTGAAATGTCGATTCCCAGATCCATCAGAAAAGTTCTGGCGCTTTGAGCGCGACCTTCTCCCAAAGCGAGGTTGTATTCGTTGGTTCCACGGTTATCGCAGTGCCCTTCTATGATCACCCTGGCGGTGGGATTTTCTCGCAGCCATTGCCCTTTTTTTGTCAATATTTCCTGGGCTTCCGGTGTTAATTGAATACTGTCAAATTCGAAGTAAATGTCTTCATTTTCAAATCGGGTTTTATCGGTTTGGGCCTGCTCCGCGGCCGTCCCCAGGCTGAGGCTTTCGTCTTTCAAATTTTCTTCGGCCAGGGCTCTTTGTCGTTCCAATTCTCTCTGTCGTGCTTCCTCGGCAGCCCTTTTGGCGGCTTCTTCTTCAGCGGTTGTCATCGGGGCGGGTTCTGAACTTATTTTTGATTTGGTACATGCAGCGGCGAAAAAGATTACCAATACCGCAAGCGTCAGGGCCATGATTGTCCGGTGTTTTTGCATCACATGTTCTCCTTTATTCAGAATTGTGTTTTATCGCCTTGGATGAAGATAAATAAATTTTGGTTTCAATTCATTCTTAGCAGCTGAATCGAACATTTTCAATCAACTGATTTTATATATCATGTCAGGTGATTTGTCAAAATATGCAGGTAGGCCTCCAGGGAAACGGCCAGGTTGAAATAACCCAGTCAGGTTGAAGCAATCCACTACCACCATAATAGGCTTAAAATCCCAAATCCCAATACCCAAATTCCAATCAATATCCAAATTCGAAATTCCAATGACCCAAACATTCTTGTGAGTTATCTATTGTTTGATGGCCGTTTTGCATTTTGAATTTTGAGATTCGGGCATTGGTATTTGGTGTTTGTAATTGCCATGATTTTGTTAAATAAAATAATTTCTGTTACTCCAGATAGTTATCTGATTATATGACGTGGCCCTGGACAGCGTTTTTGCGTAGTATCCAATAAAAAGGCGGCTCATGGGGATATGAGCCGCCTGGGGGGAGAGGCATCTTGATAATTTAAGAAGCACTCTACAGGGGAATTAGAATATATTATACCACCATGTGGCATGTCAAGCATTTTTTTTGTTTTTTTGGAAAAAAAAGAAAAAAAATATGAGGGGCTCACTCGTATGTCTTGCAAAAAACCTTACTTCATTGTAATTATAAGTAGTTCCAATATGTTAATGTTTGGGTTATCCTCATATTTGCATGACCATCGAATACAGGAGTTATTTTGAAACGATCTCTCATCATTTGCGTTTGTTTTGCGTTTTTTACCTGTTTCTTCAGTTTCCCGCTCTCGGGGCAGCAGCCTTCAAGCTCCCATCCTCTTGGCAGTCATCAGGCAAACAGCTATAAAGAGGATTTAGACGGTCTGCAGAAAAGGCGATATATCCGGGTGCTGACGACCTTGAACCAGACCAATTTCTTCCTCCATCACGGGAGGTTTTTCGGCTATGAGTATGAAATTGTAAAGGGCTGGGAAAAAGAATTAAACACAGGTAAAAAGGGCAAAGATCTGCATACCGTGGTTGAATTTATTCCGGTCAACCGTGATGAGTTGATTTCTAAATTAATCGCCGGCTATGGAGACATCGCCGCCGCCGGCCTTACCATTACCGATTCACGACGCCGGCTGGCTGATTTTACCATCCCCTATCTAACCGGGGTCGACGAAGTGATCGTGACTCACAAGCAGGCCTTCAAACCACGCACTATCGAAGAGTTAGCCGGCCGCAGGGTATTTGTGAGAAAGAGCAGCAGCTATTATGAGAGCCTTAGCGCCCTTAATAAAAAGTTGCGCAAAGCGGGCAAACGGCCTGTGAAGATCATAGCGGCGGATGAGAACCTCGAAACCGAGGACATTCTGGAACTTGTTAACACCGGAGCGGTGGAATTCACCGTGAGCGACAGTCACATCGCGAATATCTGGACCGGTATTTTTTCTAATCTGGTGATTCATAAAGAGTTAAAATTGCGTTCGGGAGGTGAAATCGCCTGGATGATACGAAAGAACAGCCCGAAATTGAAGGCCAGTTTAAATGCCTTTTTAAAACAGCGTCAAAAAGGCACATTGCTGGGAAATATATATTTCAAGCGGTATTATGAAAAGAATCCATGGATAAAAAACCCCTTGAGCTCTGATCGGAACAAGACCCTTCTTAAACATAAAAAAACCCTGAAAAAGTATGCGGATCAGTATGGATTTGATTGGCGGCTGATTGCCGCCCTTGCCTATCAGGAATCGGGGTTCGATCATACGAAAAAAAATAAATCGGGTGCGGTCGGACTCATGCAGATTCTGCCTTCCACCGGAAAAGATAAGAACGTCGGCATCCGCAATGTGCATCTCCTCGAAAACAATATCCATGCCGGAGTAAAGTATCTGGCTTTTCTGAAAAAAAAATATTTTAACGACCCTCAGATTCGGCCGCGGGATCAGGTGCGCTTGGCCCTGGCAGCCTACAATGCCGGCCCTGCTAAAATTAAAAGGGCCCGATCCAAGGCCAAACAGATGGGCTTGGATCCCAACCGTTGGTTTCGTAATGTCGAGCTTGCAACCTTAAAAATTGTCGGCCAGGAAACCGTCCGGTATGTCAGCAATATTAATAAATATTATGTGATCTACCGGTTTACTTCAAAAGTTTCGGAAACCAGGGAAAAAGGAATGAAGGAAATCGGGGAAAAAGCAAATTTGAACCAAAACCTGAATTTAGCAGATATGCGATGAAGGGTGAAAAAAAAATGACTTGAATTCATTTTCTAGAGGTGGTATTGGCACACTGAGTTTCGGGACTTAGCATTCCGAATCATATCGCAAAACCACCCCTGGATTTTGAATATGGACATATTTATACAAATAATCGTCACCGGGATTGCTACCGGAGGGGTTTATGGGCTTATCGCCCTGGGGTTCGTCCTTATTTTTAAAGCCACCGGTATTTTGAATCTTGCCACCGGTGCTTTTATGACCCTGGGTGCTTATATTTGTCTGACGGTCCTATCCCAACTTGGCGCGCCGTTCTGGCTGGCGTTTTTGGGTACACTGGGTTTCGCAATTCTGCTGGGAATCATTCTCGAAAGGCTCATTTTAAGACCACTTATCGGAGAACCCATCATTTCGGTGGTGATGGTCACTATTGGATTATCCAGCATCCTGCAGGGACTCACCCACCTCATCTGGTCACCGGAGTATCGTTCTTTTCCTGAAATTTTCCCTCCCGAGCCATTGGATCTGGGTATTGCCATTGTTCCATCCGGTCTTCTGTGGGGCTTTATTTTTGCCGCTGTTGGAACCCTTGTTTTTATCCTTATCTTCAAACTCACCCGCACCGGTGTGGCCATGCGTGCAACCGCCAGTGACCAGCAGGCCGCTCTTTCCATGGGCATCAGTGTCCGCTGGATATTCGCCCTTTCCTGGAGCTACGGGGCGGTGGCCGCAGTTATCGGGGGTATCGTTATCGGCAACATCAGCGGCATCAGTATTTATCTGGGGGACATCGGTCTTAAAGTACTGGCGGTCATCATCCTGGGCGGGTTGGACAGCATCGGCGGCGCCATTTTAGGCGGTCTTATCATCGGAATCCTGGAAAACCTGGCCGGCCTTTATCTGGATCCGATCTTCGGCGGGGGAGTCAAAGATGTGGCGCCATTTTTTATTTTAGTCCTGATTATTATGATCCGACCTTACGGTTTGTTCGGCAAGAAAATTATCGAAAGGGTGTGAATGGAATGTGGAAGTTGGAATTTGAAGGTGGGAAGTCGGAATGCGACCTCCGGCCCTTAGGGGTCAAAGGGGTCTAGGCCCCGGAGGGAAGTTGGAATGTGGAATGCGGAAACTTGAGTTCGGGATGCGAAATGCGGAAAGCGGACGGCGCAAAATTGACATTATAATTGTGCCGTATCGGCGATGTATCAGGGGGAGAGATGCGCTGCGGCGACTTCAAAGAATCCTACATTAAAGACGAAGAAATTTTCCAGTCCTTTTTCGTAAAATTCTGGCTGGGCCTGTTTTTTATTTTTCTCCTCCTTATTCCCTTTATAGCCGATGCATATATTCTTTATGTTGCCAATTTGATCGGTTTTTCAATTATCGGCGCCGTGGGGCTCAACATTTTGACGGGGTTTACCGGTCAGATCTCTCTGGGGCATGCTGCTTTTGTGGGTGTCGGCGGCTATACGGCAGCCATTCTGATGACGCGGTTGGATTTTTCCTTCTGGCTGGCATTGCCCTGCGCGGGATTTATCGCCGCGTTGGCCGGCCTTGTCATCGGCATTCCTTCTTTGCGGGTCAAGGGTCTGTACCTGTGTATGGCCACCCTGGCGGCGCAGTTTATTTTTGAGTTTATTTTCATTCACTGGGAATCCATGACCCAGGGGATTCGGGGAATCAATGTGCCGTCACCTGGCCTGGGTAATTTCCCCCTGGATACGGAAAAACGATTCTATTTCTTAACCCTGGTCATGGTGATTCTGGCGGTGGGCTTTGCCCGAAATCTTGCGCGAAGTCGTGTCGGACGGGCCTTTGTTGCCATTCGTGACCGGGATTTGGCCGCCGAAATCATGGGGATCAGCCTTTTCCGGTATAAGCTGACGGCTTTTGCCATTTCATCGTTTTATGCCGGAGTTGCCGGTGCCCTGTGGGTGAGTTTCATGAGAATCGTCACACCGGATCACTTCCCGTTTCATCTATCGATTCAATACCTGGCCATGGTGATCGTGGGCGGACTGGGCAGTGTTCTCGGCTCCATTTTTGGCGCACTCTTCATGGTGGTGACGCCGGAACTGCTCAATCTCCTATCGAGCGCCCTCAGCAAAATGATACCTGATGTGGGACAGCTGTTTATACCCATGAAAGAAGTGGTATTCGGCGCCTTAATCGTTTTATTTCTTATTTTTGAGCCCCGGGGGCTGGCCGAAATATGGCGGCGTATCAAAGCGTTTTTTCAATTATGGCCTTTTTCTTACTGAGTTTCAGCGGTTCGGGGTTCAAGGTTCAAAGTTCAGAGGTTCAAAGGTTCAGCCCAGCTGTTGGCCTGAACAGCGACCAGTCTGATCGGAAAAGAAGCTCCATGTAGTTTCATAAGCGTCAGGTAACGCCTGCGGCGCAACCTGACCTACGAGGTTTATGAGATATGGTATCCGACGATGAAGCACGGTGATGATAAACACCGGCTGCCCGGTGGTTTCATAACGCTGGATGTGGGTGACCGATTGTCTGCGAGATTCTCATCATTGTGTAGGTCAGGGTGCGAGCGAAGCGAGTTCCCTGACATATTATCTTAGTAAACGCAAGTGACTTTTAAAAAGGAGGGAGATGTGATGCGAAAATCATTAATTCTTATTTTGGTGATTGCTATTGGAATGATTTCATTGGTTGGTTTTGAGTGTTTTGCGGAAGATGTCATCAAAGTCGGGGCGGTACAGCCCATTACCGGCCGCTTCGCCTTTGCCGGCGTCCAGATTAACGCCGGTCTGGAAGATGCGCTGATGATGGCCAACGAGGACGGGGGTATCAACGGGAAAAAGATCGAATACATCATGGAAGACGGCACGTATAGCGTGGATAAGGCTGTCGCCGCCTTTAAGCGGATCATGGCCCGGGACAACCCCCTCATCATGTACGGGGAAAGCACGGGGATGGGAAAAGCCGTCGCACCGGAAATCAAAGACCGCTACAAGATACTGTATAGCTCGACTTCTTTTTCGAGTGAATTGGCCAATGTCGCTGCCAATCCCTATGTCTTCGTGCCCGGACCGACCTACAGCGATATGTTCGATATCCTATTGAAATATATTGCCAAGGAAAAACCCGGTGCCAACGTGGCTTTTTTCTACAGTGACACCGAATTCGGCAGAGATCCGGTTTCCCATGGCCGCGAAACATGCAAAAAATTGGGGCTCAACCTGGTGGCCGAGGAAGTGGCCAAGGTGGGCGGTGTGGATGTGGCTTCCCAGGTATTGGATTTGAAGCGCAAAAAGGCGGAATATGTCATTTTTCAGGGGTTTGTGCTTTCACCGGTATCCGCCGTGATCAAACAGGCCCGTGATTATGGTTTGAAGGTGAAATTCATGGGCACCCACTGGGGGACTCACAAGATGTTGTTGGATAAAATGGGCCCTCTGGCCGAAGGGTATCTGGGCGTGATGCCCTATGCATTTTACTACCAGGAAGAAATTCCCATGATACAAAAGATCCGAGCCTGGAATCAGAAACACCACCCTGAGGTCGAATACCGACCGACTTCCTATATGCAGGGATTTTTTACCGGTCTGGTATTTGTGGAATGCCTCAAACGGGCCGACAAAGCAGGGGACCTGACCGGAGACGGTCTTGTGAAAGCACTGCAGTCCATCAAGGATTTTGATGTGGGCGGCTTGATGGCCCCGATTACGGTGGTCGACAACAAGATTCCCATGGGCAGGGTATATAAGGCCAATGTAAGCAAAAAAGTATTTGAGCCTATATCCGACTGGATCCGGACGGATTAAGCGACACCTTTATGAACGATCACAACCTCACACTCCCGGCCCTGCTGAAACGAAACGCCGAGCGCTACGGTGACAAACGGGTGGCCATTCGTGAAAAAGAATTCGGCATCTGGCAGTCTGTGACCTGGCAAGGCTATTAT